>JAHEKQ010000007.1 GCA_024638265.1 Flammeovirgaceae bacterium | reverse complement strand
GTAATTGTTGGGATAGTGAAAAACAAAAGCAGTGAACATATAAGTACTGAGACATTTATAAAGGATATTGAACGGGAATTTATTAATTCTGGAAAGGTGAAAATCGTACAAGGTGGAGAAGCGAGGGAGCAACTGAGAGATGAGCGTGCTGATCAACAGGACTTCGCCTCTCCTTCGACCACAAAGAAATGGGGAAGGGAAAAAGGTGCGGATTTCATTTTGCAGGGTACTGTTAATTCAATTACTGATGCTAATGCCAAACTAAAGCTGGTTTATTATCAGGTTGATCTGGAACTGACAGATCTTGAAAGCAACGAGAAAGTTTGGATAGGTACCAAGAGAATTAAAAAAACGATAAAATAATTCCATTTCAGCAGGGATGAATAAACTTTACAAGCTACTATATGGCCTTGGAATCCTTGCTATTCTGCAAACTTCCGGTTGTGCTTCTTACTATCAAAAAAACCTCATTTTTCAGGAGCATTTCGCAAAGGGGCAAATAGAAGAAGCAAACAAAGTTCTGGACAAGAATAAAAAGGCAGCAAGCAATAATAATAAGTTGCTTTACTTTTTTCAAAAAGGTGTGGTATTACAAATGCTGAAACAATATGAAGAAAGTAACGGGTACTTCGAAGAAGCATACATATTTACGGAAGATTTTCGGAAGAGCTACACGAAGGAAGCTGCCAGTCTCCTGGTCAACCCCACGGTAAAGCCTTATACTGGTGAAGATCACGAGTTGGTAATGATGCACTATTTCAAAGCTTTGAATTTCCTCCGAATGGATCGATATGATGAAGCCCTTGTAGAGTGTCGAAGAATAAATAACAAATTAAACCTGCTAAACGACCGGTATGAGAAGAGAAAAAACCGGTACAAGCGTGATGCTTTTGCATTAAACCTGATGGGAATTACATACGAGGCATCAGGGGATGTAAATAATGCATTTATCGCTTATCGGAATGCTTATGACGCCTATCAAGAAGATTACAAAGTACACTTTAACCTGGATGTGCCAGTTCAGTTGAAAAAAGATCTGTTGAGAACAGCCTATTTGAATGGATTTAAAGAAGAACTGGCACTTTTTGAGCAACGATTTAACCTGAAGTATGAACATAAGGAAAAAGATGGAGGTGAAATGGTCTTTTTCTGGCATAATGGCCTCGGTCCGGTAAAGGATGAATGGAGTATAAATTTTTTTATTGTAAGGCAGCAGGGTGGTATTGTTATGTTTGTTAACGAAGAGTTGGGTCTAAGCTTTCCCTTTCCGCTACCTCCAACCGGAGAGGGTTCAGGTGGATTAGGGGACTTGAAGTTTGTAAGAGTGGCGTTTCCTAAATATTTGGAGAGAAAGCCGTATTACAGGACCGGTGAATTAGTCGTCAGACAAAAATCTTACAAGCTTGAAGACGCTCAAAATATAAACGAAATCGCCTTTAAAACACTCGAAGACCGTATGCTCCGTGAAATGTCCAATTCACTGATGAGGCTTGCACTAAAACAGGCTGCTGAACAACAAGTTCGAAATCAAAATGAGAACCTTGGAGCCTTACTCTCAGTCATTAACGCTGTTTCAGAAAAGTCTGATACAAGAAATTGGCAAACATTGCCATACAACATTTCTTATGCACGTATTCCTTTGAATGAAGGTGCTAACCAATTAACACTTAAAACCTTCTCTCCCAGGAAAAGCCGGAATGACGAGCAGGAATTTGAATTTCATGCAAAAAAAGGGCAGACTGTATTCCATATCTTTCATTCATTGGAGAGCATTCCTCTTAACCTGGCATATTAGTACAAAACAGCTTCCTTATTTGGTATCTGATTCCGAAATCCTCCCCGGTACCAGGTCACCGATTCAATGCATCGGCAATTAATCGGTGAAAATGATGCACTCCCTTTTCCCTGCGGGGAGAGAATCTTCCGGCCTGATAAAATCTAGACTTCACCCCCTTGTGAACCCCTTCCACGACAAATTCATCTTCCCGTTCCACTTTATCTAAAAGGGCCCCTGCACTGGCACCAATCTTACTCTCATCAAAAAGGTAGGTAAGAAATGAGACCCTGGTCCTGTCAATAGTAATAGGCTGTACCAGGTTAACTGATAAACCCCAGGGGTAAAAATTGAGCATCAGGTTCGGGTAGATCCAAAAATAGTAGGCGGCGATATTTTTGCCATGATCAACATGGCCATCAGGAAAGTCAAAGCACTCTGTACCATCATTTCCAAATCCTACCTGCAGGTTACAGTATTCAAATATCTCAGTGTTGTATTCCCCGTAATCCAGGCTTGTATTCAGGTCCTTATGAACAAACGGGATATGGAACCCTTCCAGGTAATTGTCACAATAAAGAGCCCAATGGGCATTTACCAGGTAACTTCTATCGCGCCCTGGATCGTGGTAGAAATCATTCAATGGTAAAAACCCTACTCTTTCGTTGAGCACTTCCTCGACATTATCGAAGGGGATATCACCCCCCATTTTGGCAAATAACCAATTTCCCCAACGCCGTAAGTCGAAGTTATGAAGTGAATCACAATCACGCGGAAATCCTTCCGCTTCCTGGAATTCGGGCATGGATTGAAATTTTCCATCCAATCCGAATTTCCTGCCGTGATACATGCATACCAGGTTCTTCGCCTTACCTGGTTCATTTACCACCAGGTTACCCCGGTGAGTGCAAACATTGGTCATGCATCGTAGTTTACCATCTTCCGTATGTACCAGCAGCAGGGGTTCACTGAGGTATTGTTCAAGGATGGTTTTTGGAAAAACATATCCGGGAAATTCAATCTGGTCGTAGTCGCCCATCCACTGCCAGGATGAGAGAAAAACCTTCTCCTTCATCAGCTCAAAAACCGTGGCGTCCCGGTAAAATCGGGCGGGTAGCGTCTCGGCTTTGCGGATGTCAGGATCTATGTGGAATCCGTCAGACAAGGTATTAGTTTAAACTCTTGGTGATAAGCTCACAAAATAACAATTTTAGCCTTCCCAATTATCAATTTGTATGAAAAGCACCTGTCACTCCGAATACGGAGCTATTGAAAGTATATTCCTGAAAAATATTGAAACTGCCTGGATATCACAGGAAAAAGTGGATCAGGAATGGGAGGACTTATTCTTTGTGGAACAACCATTTATTGACTTAGCAAAAACAGAATACGCTAAATTCCAGGATATCATTCTTGAAAATGCTGAATCCGTCAGTTTTTTTGAAGAATCAGGAACTTTGAGCCTCGACTCCATTTACTGTAGGGATGCTTCCTTTGCCACGGATCATGGAATGATCATCTGCAACATGGGAAAGCCAAATAGAATTCCGGAGCCTGAATCCCAGATGAAAGCTTTCATGGCAGAAGGAATTCCGATCCTCGGAAAAATTGTATCACCCGGATGCGTGGAAGGTGGTGACATGCTTTGGATCGATGAAAAAACCATAGCGATCGGACGTTCGTACAGAACCAATGAAGAGGGTATAAGTCAGGTTCGACATTTGGTTGAACCATTCGGTATTGAGGTCACCCAGGTGGATTTACCTCACTTCCGTGGATCATCCGACATCTTTCACCTGATGTCCATTATCAGTCCGTTGGATAAAGACCTTGCCCTGATCAGTTCTCCCTATATGCCCATTACCTTTCGGAACCTGCTTATCGAAAGGGGCTATGAGCTTATCGAGAATCCATTCAAAGAATTCGACAGCCAGGGGTGTAATGTCCTGGCGTTGGCCCCTCGAAAAGTACTCGCTGAAGTAGGAAACCCGATAACCCACCACCGTATGCGCGAAGCAGGGGTTGAAGTGATTGACTATCCTGGCAATGAGATAAGTGCGAAGGGTGGCGGGGGGCCTACGTGCTTGACAAGGCCAATTCGGAGACGCGTGGACAGTTAAATTTTTTATTGTGTAAGACGGGATAAGAAGATTGTTATTAGGTGATATAACACATACACCTATTTGTTAAATTTACTCGCCTATACGCGTCTACACGTCTACTCATGATAGAACTCCAAAACACCATACTGTCAGACGAGATTGCCGAAGAATACTTTTTTTGTGACCTGGCCAAATGCAAAGGGGCATGTTGTGTGGAGGGTGACCTCGGCGCGCCACTGGAAAAAGAAGAATTACCCATCATTGAAGAGATTATTGAAAAGGTGCGCCCCTACCTTTCCGAAGCCTCAAAGAAGGTACTAGACCGGGATGGTGGCTATGTTTTGGATCATGAAGGTGAATTTTCCACTTCAACCATTGGAGGTAAAGAATGTGTATTCGCTATTTACGATGATCGTGGAATCCTCAAGTGCGGTATCGAGAAGGCATGGTCTGATGGAAAGATAGGTTTTAGGAAACCTTTGTCATGCCACCTCTACCCTATCCGGATGAAGCAGTATGATGAATTTATCGCCATTAATTATGACCGGTGGAGTATCTGTGCCCCGGCATGTGCGAAAGGGGAATCGATGAAAATTCCCCTGTATAAATTCCTGAAAGAACCCCTGATCAGAAAGTTCGGAGAGGATTGGTATGATGAACTTGTTTCAATAATTGAAAGTTGATCAGTCGGCAATATTATAAAAAGCTTCTGCGTTTTTCCCCATTACCGCCTCCTGCTCTTCTTTGGGTAATTTCTTGATATACTTTTCAATCAGATCTACTGACTTATCATAGGTTCCCGCCACCATGCAAATAGGCCAGTCGGAGCCGAAAATAATCCTTTCAGACCCAAATGCTTCAAAGGCCACGTCGAGATAGGGATAGAATTCTTTTTCTTTCCATTTCTTCCAGTCCGCCAAAGTTAGCAAGCCACTCACTTTACAGTATAAATTTTCACATTCCGCCATTAAATGGATCTTGGATTTCCATGGTTCCATATCCCCCGGTTTTATCGGGGGCTTGGCGATATCATTCAGAACCAGCTTGGTGTAGGGATGTCTTTGTATAAACTCGAGCGCATTATCCATTTGGCCCTGGTGAATCAATATTTCGAAAGCCAGGTCATAATCCTTTAGGTAAGAAACACCTAAATTAAACTGGTAGTCAAGAATTCCATTAGGGTCCCTTTCATGTTGGAAATTATACCTGATCCCTTTAAATAGTGGGTTTTTTGAAAGTTTTTCCAATCTTGATTTGAGGTCATCTTCCCTTAAATCAAGCCATCCTATCACCCCTTTTATCCAATCATGCTGATCTGCAAGTCCAAGCAGGAATTTATTCTCTTCCGGCGAACGGGTCAATTGAACGGCAATGGTCCCATCAAATTTCTTCTTTTCCACCAGGGGTTTAAGGTCACCTGGCAGCTGGTCCTTTTTCAGGGCCTTCATATCGTCATTTATCCATTTAAGGGTATCCTTGGAATAATTCCAGAAGTGTTGATGGGCATCTATTCTCATGGTATGAATTTAAACAATGATTCGATATGAATGAATCCAAATTAACTATCTAATCCCAGATTGACTGTAATTCATAGGCAATTATTTCTTCAATGAGGAGATCATTGCCGGTAACGGTAATCGTGGTAAACTCATTATCAGAAAAGTACAGATCGGTGACAACTGTTTTTCCACCATCAAAGAATACTTCGATTGAACTCCGGTCTACAAAAATTTCAATCTCAAAAAATTTACGATCATCTAGTCTTGGGGCATTGTGAATCCCGGAAAACAGATTACTGAAATCCTGGTTGTTTAATCCCGTCCGATCCACATAATACATATTCTCATTTTCATCAAATCCTACTTTTAAGAATTCATTATCGTTGGAGAAAACGAGTTCGAAATCAACATTCGATTGACACTTCATATCCAAACCAAATGATCCGATCCCTTCAGGGTATTTTAGGACTGTGTCTGTTTCTGTCACAGTCATATCCGCTTTTCTGGCCAATTCACCTACTGTTATACTATTAAGATCGCCCGTGGGTACAGACCTTATGAACTTCTTATTTTCGAATTGGAACAAACTGAGGGTCCGTGGTAATGTCATCGCACTTCTCCAGGTTACGGTTGGTACTACTTGTGAATATTGCCAATTACTCATCCAACCAATGAATAATTTAGACCGGTCATCGAATGGGCCATCCGACCATGTCACTCCTGCATAATTATCCTTACCATAATCTATCCATCTCGTAACGGTATCCTCAGGGGTAAAAACCGAGCCATCAAAATCTCCTATGAAATACTGAGTGGCCGATCCTCCTTGTGGCCCGCCATTAGTGAGACTGACCAATAGAATCCACTTTTCTCCAATGTTCTCAATTATGGGAAACAAATCAGGGCATTCCCATACTCCTCCATGAGCACCAATATCTTTTCCAAAATCGCTTTCGAAAGACCAGTCTTTGAGATCAGGTGACGAGTAAAAAGAAATATGATCAGCAACTGCAAGCGCCATGATCCATTTGCCACTCTTTTTATGCCAAATCACTTTTGGATCCCTGAAATCCTGGATTCCGGGATTGGGTAAAACAGGATTTCCTTCATATTTGGTCCAACTTCTTCCATTGTCATTACTATAGGCTATAGCCTGAGTCTGATAGGTATTTTCTCCATCCTTTTCACGAATGGGATCGTGATAGGTATAAACCGCGACCATGGGTGGTTTATCACCCTTTCCCAGACCGGAAGTATTTTCCCAGTCAATCACTGCGCTTCCGGAAAATATATATCCAAGACTATCGGGGTAGAGAGCGATTGGCAGATGCTCCCAGTGCATAAGATCGGTACTCACGGCATGACCCCAATGCATTGGGCCCCATACATTACTATCGGGATAATGCTGATAGAACAAATGGTATTCACCATCGAAATAGACCATTCCATTTGGATCATTCATCCACATTTTTTCGGGAGTGAAATGGAAGGCAGGACGGTACTGTTCATCATCCTTCAACTCTTCTGAAGTTATGGATGATTTACATGATGTGATTAAGGAAAATCCCAGGATCAAAAATTGGAAATACTTCATCTTTCAATAGAATTTGATGATTTCAAGACTGAATGAAATGAATATCGGTAATTCAATACGAATTTGACAGAGTTCACGTGTTACTTTTTAGAGTCAAGACATATACAATATAGATGGCATAAGAAACTATTCTCCTTAACAACAGATTATATAATAAATAGCAAACTATGAAAACCCTTACAATCTCTATTCCCGATTCTTTAAAAATAGACCACAAAGAAGCTACTCTTTATCTTGTGGAAAAACTTTATGAAGTCGGAAAGATCTCCATTGACCAGGGGGCAGAGTTGCTCGGTATGACCCGTAAGTCATTTATGGACTTGCTCTCCAGCTATGGAGTGTCATTCGATTACCCGGTAAGTTACCCGGATTGAATTACCTTGTCCCCCACTCAGACTTGAAGTTTACCCAGTAATTCTTCACAGTCTTCACCATGTCCTTTCTCAGGAAGAGTATTCCTATGAGGTTTGGAATCGTCATTAAGGCAATAGTCAATTCGGAAATTGTCCATATAAGCGTAGTGTCGGCAAAACTTGCCACAAAGAAGCCCCCTACGTACAAGATCCTGTAAGGAAGTATCCATTTCCCCCCTACCAGGTAAGTAATGGCCCGGTCACCATAGTAGGACCATGATATAGCGGTGGAAAAAGCAAACAGTAGTAATCCAATGGAGACAATATACTGCCCTGAATCCCCAAAAAAGCTCACTTTAAAGGCTTCCGTGGTCAAGGCTGCACTATGTATCAGCGATTTTCCGGTAAGTTGTACCTCCGTATTTGAGGGAAGTCCATTTGAAACAGGTAGCGTTCCCGAATACAATTGATCTCCATCATAGACCAAAACATCCTCGGCGAAAGACCGTGCATGGATGATCGTTACCTCGTCCGTTATTTTACCGTCCTTAACGGTAAGATCCCCGGTATAGCCGGATTCAGAAGTTTTTCCCACCAGGTATGAATAAACCCTCTGTTTATCATCTTCACTGTCCTCACTCAAGACCTCCCCTATGATCAGCAAATCCGATGATTCAAAATCATTGGTGTATTTCTGATTCCATACGCCAGACGAAAGAAGCACTAACCCGGTAACCGTACAAATCACGATCGTATCAATGAAAGGCTCCAGAATGGCAACCATTCCTTCTGATACGGGTTCATGAGCCCTGGCTGCCGCGTGGGCAATAGGGGCCGAACCCTGTCCTGCTTCATTAGAGAATAATCCCCGGTTCACACCACGGTTAAATGCGTAGGCAATATTGGCCCCGAGGAAACCACCGACTGCAGCACTACCGGTAAATATATCAGCAAAGATGGAAATGAAAGAAGGGACAATATTATCGTAGTTGTAAAAGATTACCGACAGGGCCCCCACAAAATAAATGATGGCCATAAAGGGTACCAACTTCTCCGTAACGGCAACAATTCTTTTGATCCCACCGAGAATCACCATCGCCAGGAAAACCGAAAGCACCGCTCCCACGATCCACTGCTCATAACCAAAGCTGGCGTTGATCGAGGTAGCAATATTATTGATCTGGGGCATATTGCCCGTTCCAAATGAAGAGAGAATAGTGGCAATGGCGAATAATCCCGCTACCCATTTCCAGTTGAGTTTATTCCTCATATAGAACATCGGACCTCCTGCCATGGTACCGTCCGCTGTTTTTTCACGGTATTTATGGGAAAGTGTCACCTCCACAAATTTGGTCGTCATTCCAAGGAAAGCAGTTACCAGCATCCAGAATAGTGCCGCGGGTCCTCCAAGGTGGATGGCCAAGGCCACTCCCCCGATATTACCGGTACCGACCGTACCCGACAAAGCAGTGGCCAATGCCTGGAAATGCGTGGCATCTCCTTCATCCCCTGTTTTATCAAACTTCCCGGCTACAACTTTCCATGCATGACGGAAATATCGGATTTGTGGGAATTTCAAATAGATCGTGAAGAAAAGCCCGGTTCCCAATAGAAAAAGTACGAACCATTGGTGTCCCCCGATAAAACCGTTGATTAACTGAATAAACTCGTTTAATGCTTCCATGAGTTGGGATTAATTGGAATAGCGACAAATATAGAAAAAATAGGATACAGGAAGAGGATATCAGCCAAAGGCTGATCGGCCTCTGGCTGACGGGAACGCATATGGGGTATGAGGGGGGAGTGGTTGGAGGAATGAGGGGAAAAGTCAAAGGAATGAGAAGAATAGCTACTGGGTGAGCATTTGCTTCCGATGGAAGCAACCTAGCAAAGAGCAGCGATAACTATTTTTACCCTCTCCATGTCAATGGAGTACGTGGATCGCGAAGCCCGAAGGGCAAGCGAGCCGGGTGAGGTCTAAGGGAACTGAAAAGGCACGTCTCCCTTATACAACCTTCTTCCTGATCTCCTTCGCATAGGTCCTGCTCACAGAAAACGACTTCCCATTCTTCATCTTTACCACCAATCCACCGTTGAAATGCTTCTCGATCTCTTTGAGGTGGTTGAGGTTAATAATCGTGGAGCGATGGACGCGGATGAAAATATTTGGATCGAGACGGTTTTCCAGTTTGCCGATCCCGCTGGAGCTCAGGAATTGGTCATCGGCGGTAGAAAGAACCGTATAATCCCCGGAAGCTTCCAGGTGCAAAATCTCATTCACGGGAATATTGAGGAATTTATCTGACTTCTGCACAAAAAGGTGGGAGCTGAACTCCGCTTTATCACGATTATTGAGCAGGTCCACCAGGCGGTTGACGTTGGATTCATTGGCTTCCAGCCGTTGCCTTACGCGTTCGATGGCCTGGAAAAACCTCTCTTTATCGATAGGCTTCAGAAGGTAATCAATGGCATTTTCCTCAAAAGCCTTTATGGCATAATTGTCATAAGCAGTAGAGAATACTACTTCCGGCTTGTGATCGATCTTTTCCAGAACCTCAAACCCATCCATCCCCGGCATCTGAACATCCAGGAAGATCAGGTCGGGTTTAAGGGAATCTATGGATTTGACTGCTTCTTCTCCCGAATTGCATTGTCCAACAATCTCTACTTCGTCATAATCCCCCAGGTATTCCACTAATAAATCCCTGGCGAGTTTTTCATCATCTATGATAAGGCAGCTTATATTCATGATTCTATTTCGTTTTCTAAATCTATCAATTCCTTCTTTTTACTGTTTAAGCTTTTTTTGAATTTTTCAGGGACCATAAAGCTCACTACGTAGCCATCGTCTAGTGCCTGGATCTTAATTTTTGCAGAGGGGCCAAAAAAATTGGTGAGTCGCTTATTGGTATTATCCAGCCCCACCCCGGAAGAATTTCCATCCAGAACTTTCTTGGCGTGCTTTCCGAGTCCGTCATCCCGCACCTCAAAAAATATTCCCTGTTTGTATGGCCTGACGGTAAGTTTTATCGTCCCACCCTGGCGCTTTGGTGCAATCCCGTATTTTACCGAATTCTCAACCAGTGGCTGAAGGATCATGGGGGGTATATCCAGTTCCAGGCAGGATTTCGCAATGTCGGTCTCGAATTTCAGCCGGTCTTCAAACCTGACCTGCTGAATCTTAATGTAGTTCTCAATAAATTCTATTTCCTGGGCAAGCTTCACCGTGTAACCGCCATAGGAATCAAGGGCGTACCGGAAAACATCAGATAATTGTGTGATCACTTTACGCGCTTTCTCCTTATTGGCCCCGATGAGCATACTGATGGAATTTAGTGTATTGAAAAGAAAATGCGGATTGATCTGTGATTTGAGGAGGGTGAGCTGCATTTCCTTGTTCCTGATCAGCAGGTCACTTTTTTCGTGATCACGTCGTTGGAGAGTCTCGAAATATCTCAATATGTAGAATACCGCAGCCACGATGATATACTGATCGTAAAAACGCATGGCATCCCAGCTTAGGAGGTCCATCATGTACTCCTGCCAATCCTGGAACGTCGTATAACCATCCAAATACATGTCAAAGAAGTAAAACAACGATTCCATGATCACGGTATACACCAAAAGGCCCGAGAAGTGCCCGATCACCTGGAGGTATATCTTGTACTTGAAAAGGAATCTAGCCCACAGAAAAATCAGGATAACGCTTATTGCCAGCGCTTCGAACAGATACAAAGTATCCCAGAAAACCTCGTCATTGTAGGCCTCAAAAAGCTTCCATTGGAAAAATGCTGATACCGCATAATTGACGAAATACCACAAACAGATGAAGAGATAGGCAATCTTCCACTTGGTAGGGATCCGCTCGTAGGTATTTACAACCCAGGTCCGTATGGCAGCTAAAAAACGTCCCATCTTCAAATTTACTCAAATTATGGGGTATATCGCTTTCTCACATCGAATGCATGCGCATTCTGACCGGGAAAAGCTGAACTTTATTATACCTTTATGGTTTAGTGGTTATGCAAAATCAGATACTCATAATTATCGGTACTAACCGCCAGGACTCAGTATCATCGCAGATAGCCGGTATTTATCGCGACCTGCTAATCGAGAGAAACATCGCTACTGATATCATTAACCTGGAAGAACTTCCCGATGATTTTGCGTTCAGTGCATTGTACGATAATGCCGGTAAAAACAATACATTTAACCCCTTCCGGGAGAAAATGACAAAGGCGTCAAAGTTTGTATTTATCGTACCCGAATACAATGGTTCATTTCCGGGAGTGTTGAAAACTTTCATCGATGGACTCAAATTTCCCGAGACCTTTACTGACAAAAAGGCCGCCCTTGTGGGACTTTCATCCGGGGTACAGGGTGCAGGACTTGCCCTCAGCCACTTAACCGACATACTCCATTACTGCGGTACCAATGTACTCGCCACCAAGCCCAAACTCGCCCGCATCGAAAACGCACTTAAAGATGGTGAGATCGTAAATCCACTGTACCGGTCGCTGTTGCAAATGCAGGTGGATAAGTTTATTGAGTTTTAGGGAGACGTTCAGCGGTTGAGTAGTTCAGTAGGAAATTGTGGGCTAGTGAATAAAGTTAGGTCCTAAAAAACTTTGCGTTCTTTGCACCTTTGTGTCTTTGCGTGAAAATATCTTCCTTAAAAACTGTTTAAACGTTCGAGCTCTTCAAGTAGCTCCGCCGAATACTCCGGGATTGGGCCGGGCTGGCTCGCCACATACCCTCCTACCTTATTGGCGATTTCGGCCGAGCGAACAGTGTCACCGGTCCTGGATAATGCACAAATGAAGGCAGCACTGAACGAATCCCCTGCCCCGACGGCATCCACCACGTTTACAGGCTCGGTAGGAACGAGATTTATTATCTCCTTGTGAAAAATGTAACACCCCTTGCTTCCCGCCGTGATGATAATTGTATGAATTTGAGGGTAGTCATGTGTGATGACTTCACAGAAATTCGTCAAATCTAGTTCTTTGGAGTATTTGATCCTGCCGATCTCCTCTACTTCTTCATCATTGACCTTCAAGATCGTACAATGGGAAAGCGAGTTATTGATAATAACTTTGTTGTAGCAATCCTTGCGGAAGTTGACATCGTAAAATATCTCCCTGAAATTGAAATGTTCAAGCAAATACTCCAGTGCCTCGACAGAAACCTGATTTCGCTGGACTAGTGAGCCGAAATAAAAGGCATCGTAAGTTCTCAAGTGACTTTCGGGAAAGTCCCTGTATTGAATGAAATCATATGCTACACCCGACATGATCTCATAGTCAGGTTGACCATCTTTGAGTGTAACCGGAACATACCCGGTAGGATGGTCATTGCGCTGGACCATCGATATATCCACACCCAGTATTTTGATTTGCTCGAAGGCTCTTTCCCCCCTGTCATCTTTACCCAAGGCACTGATTATCCCCGATTCAAATCCGTTCTTCTTCACATGTGCCGCAAAGTTCAACGGGGCACCGCCCAGGTGTTCTTCCCCTTCAATTATATCCCAAAGTATTTCTCCGTAAACGAGGATTTTCATTGATATCTACTTCTGCTATCCACTCTTAATCATAATAAGCATCATTTTAAATGCTTCAAGTGCTTCTACTGCATGAGGCACGTTGGCAGGCATTATGATCATCTGTCCTTCTTCCAGTGAATTGGGTTTTCCCGCAATGGTAATTTCACATTTTCCATCAAGAATAATGGCGATGGCATCAAAGGGAGCAGTATGTTCACTCAGGTTTTGTCCTTCGTCAAATGAAAACAAGGTGGTGGAACCATACTTATTTTTGGCTACAATTTTACTCACGGTCGCTCCCCGTGAATAATCTATGCTGTCTTTTAATCTGAAAACCTCTCCCGGGCTAAAATTATGCTTCATATTTTCATTTGCTAGAATATCTTTCTATAGGAATAAAGATACATCAAGCTTCAGAATCATATCATGATTTTAATCAACCCTTTTATAAACTAATCCCGGTCCATCACATGCTAACCAGGTCCCTACCAGTTCATATTCAGAAGTTAATTTGAGAAGCTCCTTGAATTCCGAGCTGCAGTTACCGATTATATCATTATCCGATTCATACGCTAATTCAAGATATTGACCATCTGAGAGGTCAATAAAGCTAAAAGTACCCGCTTCTTCATTGATGGTATTTCGCCGGTTCCTGGATTTTACAAAAGTGTTGTCATCGTACAAGATGTAGTATTCCTGCCAGGCCATATCACTTCCTGTTGATGGGGAAACATTGACAATGTTGCCAGACATCTCTACGAGTTGCCACTTTTGTGGATATTTTTCAGGGTCCATATTGTCTGTTAAGCATGCAGTGAACACTAAAGTTAATATGTAGAGAAAATACTTCATCTGCCGTACCATTATAATCTATACTGAAAACACAGGCAATGATAAATTGGTTGGAACCGACAGATCATTAACAATACTTACCGCTAGAGGAGGAGTGTTTATCAGACTTGAAAATTTGTATACATCATTCTAATTTTGTGTCCAATAACCTTGAACAGATTAGATAATTTATATCAATGACTCAAAACATTTGTTAAATGAAATCACTGAGATATCTTTCTATTGTTCTTTTTGTAATTGGTGTAGGATTTAAAATTCTACATTATTCCTATGCTGACATACTGATCCTGGCAGGGGGCATTCTGTTTTCATTATTGTGGGTACCTCATCTTGTAAGAAAGTACGTGTATAAGAAATAGGATTGGTTATCCATTGCTGAACCGACAGGGATTGGGAATTAGTGGAAAGCCACAGCTTTAATGCAATTCAATATTCGCAAACCAGTTAAGCTCCGCCCATTTTACCTCAGGTATATTGTTAAATTCAGAGGCCCAGAATTTCTCAGTTCCATCCTCTACTATCACAGCGACACTTTGCGTGTCATTCCCCAAGTCTTCCAACTTAAGAGTTATTATGCTTTTCAGCCAGTCCGCCTGTGCATCCTGATCCATATTAAACAGAAATTCAGTTACAGTTATCCTTTTCTCTGTTCTAGAAATAAACGCCGAACCACCAGTGAACCCTCGCCTGGTTAAATAGGATTTATCCTTTAGATAATTGATAACATAGTCCAGGCTGTCATTTGGAAGGGTTGAATAATTGAAGAATCCCGACATTTGATCTATCGACAAGCCCTCCCGGTTAATAATTTTGAAAACCCGGTCAATGGATACATCTTTATTTATTCCGAGAATAACTTTTCCAGCTTCAAACTCATTCTCATCAGAATGAATATTGTTCAGCTCGTCCTTGCACGAACACAGGAATAGAAGATTTAAAAGAATGCAAAGAATTCCTTTCATAGCCAAAGGACACACATTTGCAAAAGATGGTTGTGAGAGTCTGATTATTGAACGATCGTTCAACGAATTGAACAAACGTTCAATTTATTATCATAGAAAGTTGAACAAGTGTTCAATTATTGAATCGTAATTGAACGAACGTTCAATTACGAGCTGAGAAATTCCAATCCTTGATGGCCACTGTGTTTCCACCACTGCCACGGGGGATCCATTTGTCTCCAATAAAGGTTTCTGTTATCCAATCGATCGAATTCTCAGATTTAGGGATACAATTCTAATCCTGGTCATTCTCATTTTATTAATAGTTAGCCCATTCCAATTTGAATTTTTATATACGATTTGCGGGTAAGCATTTCATCACGCCATTTAACAGGATTTTATTGTCTGAACTATTGACCAATTGATAGGCAAATTCCTGGGAACTACTTTTGCTTAGGTCAAATGTAGTCTGGCTCGGGAGAAAAACCGGGGAAGAAAAATTGACCGAAATTTCTGAAATCGCTACGCCAAACTGGGCTTCCATGAATTGTTCGATTTTACAAATTGAGTACCATCCATGCATGATGGGCTTTTTGAAGCCCATTAGCTTCGCAAAAACCCGGGAGACATGAATCGGGTTTTTATCCCCGGAAATTTGGGCGTACTCCTTTCCTATCCTGGGAGAAACCTCCCACTCGGTTTGGTGGTCGACCTGCGGTAATGGCTCAATTTTCCGTTTTTTGCCCCCGGCTTTTTTTGATTTACGCTTGATAAGGTAAACGCTCTCGCACCTGGCCACCAAACGGCCATTTTGCGATAGTTCAACAATAAAATCACCCTTAAATGAACCACTCGCTTTGTATGGAATGGAAGTGGATGAAACAATATCAAAGTCGGCGTCGGGATCAATATCACGCGCTTTGGTGAGGAGGTTTTCAATATGGACCATCCCCGGAATCGGGAGTGTAAATCTTTTATCGAGCATTAAGGCGGCCTGCGCCCGTTGGACTATCGTGTAGAGGTAGGTCAGGGGGACGACACTACGAAAGCCGAAATAGCTTTTGAAGGTTTCCAAGTGTTGTTTTTCAATGTATACCTCCTTGAACGTTTCAGCAAATTGAATACCCGTTTCCGCAATGTTTTTGTTTTTCCGCAAGGTGAACATTGCAGGAAGAAAGATGGAAGAAAGCGGGGGTAACTGATTGTTCATTTTGTCAATATTGCTGCTACATATGAGATCAATTCAGGCATGGGGCTGGGCCTCCTGCCTTTTAACTTTTAACTTCTGCCTTTTTACTTTTCAACTTTTTGTACAACTCTTCCAAACTCAGCCCCTTCGTCTCCGGCATCATGAATGCCACAAACAATAGTTGCAAAACCATAAATCCTCCAAAAATGCTGAATACCAGCCATGGCTCAAGGGCATTGATAATGACGGCCCCCACCATTGTGATGATGGCGGCAAACACCCAGTGCGTACCACTTCCCCAGCTCTGGCCGAATGCCCGAACCTTATTGGGGAATATCTCACTGATGAATACCCAAATGACTGCTCCCTGCCCAATAGCATGAGAGGCAATAAACATCAGGATGAAGATCAGCTTGTAGAGGGCACTGGCTTCCAGGTAAAAACCCGCCCCGACGGCGAATAAGCTCAAAATATATCCCAATGATCCGATATACATCAGTTTTTTCCTGCCGGCACGGTCGATTAGCACCATCCCTAAAAGAGTAAATATGAGGTTCACGCCTCCAATGGAAATGGAACTTAACAGGGACTCGCTGGAAGCAAATCCGGCTTTTTCTAGTATTTCAGGGGCGTAGTACAAGATGAAATTAATACCCGACAGTTGATTGAACATGGCAATCAGAAAGGCCAGTATCAGGGGCCAGCGATAAGCCTTGGCAAACACACTCCCCTTGTCCTTTGATTCTTCTTTAGCATCCTCACTGATTTGGAGGAGCGTTTTCTGAGCTGCTTCGGCAGACCGGGTTTTCTGAAGGACAGCAAGTGCTTTACCGGAATCGTTCTTTTTTAGCAATAGCCACCTAGGGCTTTCGGGAACACCAAACATCAATACAATATACATGACGGCTGGAATGGCTTCGACTCCCAGCATCCATCTCCAGGCGTTATCCCCTCCTATACCCGCAATGAGATAATTGGAGATAAAGGCAATCAATATCCCGAACACAATATTAAACTGGTAAAGGGCTACCAGCTTGCCCCGGTTTTTGGCACTGGCAATTTCAGAGGTATAAGTAGGTGCTGTAACCGAGGAGGCCCCTACACCCAAGCCCCCGATGAAACGGAAGAAGGAAAAGATATAAGGATCATTGGCGAGCGCTGATCCTACAGCTGAGATAAAATACAGGATTCCTATCCATATGAGGGTCTTCTTCCGGCCAAACTTATCAGTAGGTATACCACCCAACAGTGCCCCGATAACAGTCCCCCACAAGGCCATAGACATGATAAAGGTGCCGTGAAACCAATCGGAAGTGTTCCAGAGGGCCTTCAGGGGCAAATTCGCCCCGGAGATCACTACGGTATCAAATCCAAAAAGGAAACCTGCCAGGCCAACAACTATGGCGTAGTAGGTAGTTCGAAGCGAGGCTTGCTGAGGGTTGATGGGTTGTTGTGTTTGGTTAAGGTGACTAATATACGAATAGTTGGTGGGAGGTCGCTGTTCGGTGGTCTGTGGTCTGTTGTCTGTTGTCTGTATTCATAGTCGTTGATGATGGGAGGTGAGTGGTGAAATGTGGGATGGATAAACGTTCACTATTAAAAAATTGAATATAATCAGATAAGCCCCTCTCCTGTCGAGGAGAGGGGTTTGGGGTGAGGAGTATAACAAAAAGGCAAAAAAAACACCCTGTCGCCCGGAAAAATTACAACCAACAACCACTACTTATAGGAGTACTCCGGAAAAAATGCGAACAGGGTGTATGTCCTGAATTATGTGTCTTAGTCTACGTTATCATGCAGGAACTTGTTGTTTCCCAAAATCTGGTTTTCATCGTTTAACTTATACTTGGAAATATTCTGCTCCGAAGAGTGTGGCGTATTTTCAAGTTTGACTGACTTGCGCAAGTAAGCAGGCACATCAAGCTTCTGCTTGAAATCCTCTGTTTTCATCTCCGACTTACCGGAACTCATGAGTTTCTCCATACGCTCAGTCGCCTGTCGTTGCAGTCTCTCCTTGGTTGTCATGTAATCCATGAGTCCCTGCTCATCGATTACCTGGTCAGTAGCCTCCTCATTTTCTTCCTCAATGAACTCAAAATCGTTATCCCTTCGTTGAAACAGGCTGTCACCTTCTGAAGTTTCAGCACTTTCGCTGGCCTCCATCTCATTCTCTTCGCGGTTCACTTCAAAAGTGTACTCCCGGGTTTCTGAAATATTGTCGTCAGGATTTTCCTCATCTTCGACATTTTCCTCTTCCGACTTGTATTCGAATTGGGAATAATCGGGAAGGGTAAATGATTCCATCTCCTGCTTTTCATTAACTGAATTGTCGGGTTCGAACATTCCGATTTGTGGATCGTTGTCCTCTTCCAGGTCAAATGTTTTGGGTTCCTCGGCTTCTTCTGTCTCTTCCACCGCTTTGGTTCCTTCAAATGCAACCTTTTCAGCTCGCTGATATTCGCTATCGAAGCCAGTGGCTATTACAGTCACTCGAATCCTGTCTTCGAGTTCAGAGTCCACTCCATGGCCGAATATTACTTCTGCCTGGTCACCGGCCTGCTCCTGGATATATTCTGTAATCTCTGTTAATTCATCCATTTGCAACTCGGCTTTTTCACCGGAGATGATCGAGAGAAGAATATTTTTTGCGCCAAGAATATCCTTGCTATCCAGCAATGGCGAAGCAAGTGCTTCCTCTGCTGCTCTCCTGGCCCGGTTGTCGCCACTGGTCTCAGAACTTCCCATGACAGCGGCACCTGCGTCCATCATCACAGTCCTTACATCCTGGAAGTCAACATTGACGTATCCCGCAACCGTAATGATCTCCGCAATACCCTTGGCGGCAGTCGTTAATACATTGTCGGCTTGAGCAAAGGCATTGTTAATAGTTAGATTACCATAGATCTCTCTCAATTTATCATTGAGTATCACGAGAACGGTGTCACAATTATCTCTGAGTTCCTGGATTCCGTGCTGTGCCTGTCCCATCTTCTTTTTACCCTCGAAGGAGAATGGTGCCGTGACAATACCCACGGTAAGGATATCCATTTCCCTGGCGATCTTGGCAATTACCGGGGCAGCACCAGTACCGGTTCCACCACCCATTCCGGCGGTGATAAACAGCATTTTGGTTTCGTGACCCAAAAGGTCCCTGATCTCTTCCCTGTTTTCCAGGGCGGCGTTTCGTCCCACATCGGGATTTGCACCGGCACCCAGACCTTCCGTCAGGTTGACCCCAATCTGAATCCTGTTGGGGACCGAGCCCATCTTTAGGGCTTGTGAATCCGTGTTACAAACGACGAATTCCACGTCCTTGATACCCTGGACATACATGTGGTTGACGGCATTGCTTCCTCCGCCACCAACACCTATGACCTTGATGATCGATTTGTGATGTCTTGGAATGTCAAACTTGTAAGTTTCCATATCTAAAAAGTTGGTTGTTTCAATAATCTTTTGCCCCTTCAAGATCGTCTGTCAGGAGGCTTTTGGTTTTCTTGAGAATCTTTGAAAAAATATCCTTTTCAGGCTTTTTCCGACCTTCCGTATTCGCCTTTACTAGGTACCTTTCGTCACGCTCATCGAGGGCCCTGAAGCCGGAAAGTACAAGTCCTACGGTGGTGGCATACATGGGACTCTTCACCATGTCCATTTTACTCTTACCAAGGTGTTCATTGGGATATCCAATCCTGGCATCCATACCGGTCATATACTCGACCAATTGCTTGAGGTTGCTTAATTGGGAACCTCCACCTGTAATCACGATCCCACCGGCTAAACGTCCCATATAACCCGAGGTGATGATCTCAGTATGCGCCAGTTCCAGGATTTCTTCCATCCTCGCCTGGATAATATTGGCCAGGTTTTTAATAGATATCTCCTTGGGTGCCCGGTTCCTGATACCTGGTATGCTCACTATTTCATTGGGACTCGCTTCTTCTCCTATGGCCTTTCCAAATTTTGTCTTGAGGAGCTCGGCCTGGTGCTGCATTACCATGCATCCCTGCTTAATATCAGCGGTAATGATATTGCCGCCAAAAGGGGTCACTGCAGTGTGCCTGATTATATTCTCATGGAATATGGCAATATCCGTGGTACCACCTCCAATATCGATCAGGCAAACTCCAGCTTCTTTTTCTTCATCGCTCAGGACCGCCATACTAGAAGCCAGGGGTTCCAGGATCAGGTTTTCAATCTCAAGCCCCGCTCTTTTTATACACTTATTAATATTATTGATTGCGTTAGTCTGAGCGGTAATTACATGGAAATCTGCCTCGAGTTTCACCCCTGACATCCCTACAGGGTCCTTTATCCCGCTCTCGTAATCCACGGTGTAATCTTGTGGCATCACATGGATGATCTGGCTTCCGGGAGGAATGACTATCCGGTACATGTCACTGGTGAGCCGGTTTACGTCCTCGATGGTGATTTCATCGTTAACAGCCTGACGAGTAATACTTCCATGATGGATTGAGCTCTTAATGTGCTGTCCCGCTATCCCTACATTGACCACCCCGATATTAATCTGACTGGTCTCCTCTGCCTCCTTAATAGCTTTTTCAATGGCGTAAACGGTTTTGTCGATATTTGTGACAATACCACGAATTACCCCATCCGATTCAGCCTTACCCATTCCCAGGACCTCGAGTTTTCCAAACTCGTTTTTCCGTCCGACGATCGCGCAGATCTTGGTGGTCCCGATGTCAAGCCCTACGATAATCTTTTCATTTTCCATGGTTGTTCGTTTTATTATAGTGGTTGTTATTCTGCAATTATTTGTTGTTCATATTCAAGGTTTACCCTCTTGTATTTATTCCACCCTTCGCGGGGCAGTACCTCCTTGTAAAAAACCCTTAGTTTTCTGAATTTTTCTTCAATGAATTCCGGATCTCCGAATTCGATCAACTGTTTTGTCACCTGCGGAATCAATACGAGTTGGCCGTCGTTTTTTAGCATCATCTCAGCGATCTGCATCTTCCAGAATTCATCCCTCCTGATATGATTGATCATTTCAAAATATTCGGGCAGCGCATCATTGAAATTCCTGGCGGTGTTTAAGCTGTCAAGGGTTGTTCCCCGCACCAGTAAAACCCTTGACACAAAGTTTCGTGAAACAGGCATCTGATCACCGTTTTCAGTGATATAAGAGTCCGGCCCGTTTGACCGTATAATCCTGGCGACAGGCCTTTTTAAGCGTACATTCAAAATCAGTTTGCCCTGCAGGTCCTTGAAAATCTGGCCATTATCGATGTAGGGATTTTCATTCAACCTAACCTCAATACCTTTAAGATTAATTTTTTCAATCTCCTCCCCTTCCAGTACTTGTATGCCATTTTCGGTGGCAATATTGACCACATCCGCATCCGTCAGGAAGTGATTATCATGGTTGTTTTCTATGATCACCCTGACCGAATTGCATACCACTCCTGATTGCGATACTTGAGTAAATGCAATAGTTGTAATCAGTATTGCTGTGCCGATAATCAGTTTCACTTTAGTGGTAAATATTTTGTTCAACTTTTTCATGACTCAAGTTGATTTTTTATGGGTTCGACAAGTCGGTCGATGTCTCCAGCCCCTACTGTGGCCAGTACTTGCAGTTCTCCCGCATTTAAATGATCCATCAGTGTATCCTTAGTGCAAAGGATCTTTCGACGATGGGAAATCTGGTCGAAAATCAGCTTTGAACTGACTCCTTCAATGGGCTTCTCCCTGGCGGGATAGATGTCCAAAAGGATCACCCGGTCAGCCATTGAGAGGCTTTCGGCAAACCCCTGGCTGAAATCCCGGGTCCTGGAGTAGAGATGGGGTTGGAATATCACCGTAATTTCCTTTCCGGGATACATTTTTCGCAGGGAATCCAGGAAGGAGCGAATTTCTTCGGGATGGTGAGCATAATCATCAACAAACACTAAACCGGGTTTGCGTAAGATATATTCAAACCTCCTCTTTACTCCGTTATAGGTCTCAAGGGCCTTTCTCAATCCCTCCTCGGTAACCTTCAGCTGAAGAGCCACTGCAGAGGCTGCTACCGCATTTTCAACATTATAAAAACCGGGGACGCCAAGCTTCAAACTTCTCAGAATCAATTTTTCAGCGTACAAATCAAAAATGAAAAAGCCATCCTCAATGGAAATATTACTGGCAAAAAATTGTCCCCGGTTTATTCCGTATGTGCTG
The DNA here is from genome assembly GCA_024638265.1 of Flammeovirgaceae bacterium. GTDB lineage: Bacteria > Bacteroidota > Bacteroidia > Cytophagales > Cyclobacteriaceae > JAHEKQ01. The sequence goes on along the minus strand of JAHEKQ010000007.1, from coordinate 53,081 downwards.
ACATCCTTCACCGGTGCTCCGGAAGCCAGTTCGTCAATTTTTTCATGGATGAAGAGTTTACCCTCTTCATTAATCTTTTTAATAAACTCCCTGAATCCCTGTTTCAGGTCATCCTCCCTCCCGTAAATATCGAGGTGGTCAGCGTCGGCTGAAGTCAACACCGCGATATTCGGATTTAATGTAAGGAACGAGCGATCGTACTCGTCGGCTTCGACTATGAAGACCGGTTCCCTGTCAGATTCATTGATAATGAAATTGGATTCATAATTAGTGGAAAGTCCTCCGATCAGGGACCTGATATTGTAGTTGTTCTCTTTTAGTATATGTGCAATGATCGAACTCGTGGTAGTCTTTCCATGGGTTCCAGCCACAGCCACCGTAAAAGTATCTTCCGTGATCAATCCAAGGACTTCACTGCGCTTATACAACCGATGACCCAGGTCCTTCAGGTAGGTAAATTCCTTATGGTCGGACGGGATAGCAGGTGTGTAGATTACCAGGCCTTTTCCGGTAATAACTACCGAGGGGATTAAACCAGGATTGTCCTCAAAGTGGATTTCCATACCCTCCTTTTCAAGCTGGTTTGTGAGGGCTGAGGGGGTCTTGTCATAACCCGCCACTTTGAAGCCATGAGAGCTGAACCACCGGGCCAGGGCACTCATACCAATCCCCCCGATTCCAATGAAATAGACGATATCGTATTTCTCGCCTTTCAATTCATTATCAGCTTTAATTGATTAACTATTTCTTTAGAAGCATTTGGTTTAGCAAACGCCCTGATATTCACACTCAGTTTTTCCCTGGCAGCATTGTCTATGGCCAGTTCAAGTGCTTTGTAAACCAGGTTTTCAGGTGCATCCTTATCAGAAACCAGCCATGCCGCATCCTGTCCTACAAGGCTCATCGCGTTTTTGGTCTGGTGATCTTCCGCCACGTTCGGGCTTGGGACAAATATGACGGGGAGTCCTGCAATGCAAAGTTCAGAAATACTCAATGCCCCCGCCCTGGATATGGCAAGATCAGCGACCGCATAGGCGAGATCCATACGATCTATAAATTGGGTAATAAGGATATTATGATCATGCTCAAAACCGGCACGATCTATCATTTCCTGATAATAATACTTTCCGGTTTGCCAGATAACCTGGATGCCGGCGCCCTTCAGTTTCTCCAGACCGTTGATCATGCTCTCATTGATAGTCCTCGCACCTAGGCTTCCCCCCAATACCAGCAGGGTTGGCATGCGATTCGATAACTTGAAGTAGCTGAATCCCTCTTCTCTTTTATTCTGTAATAGATTGATATCAGAGCGAACCGGGTTACCGGTGAGAACGAGTTTCTCTGCATCAAAATACTTTTCCATTCCTGGATATGCCACACAGACTTTCCTGGCTTTCCTGCCCAGCCTGCGGTTAGTCAGTCCTGGGTATGAATTCTGCTCCTGGATGAGAACTGGAAGATTTTTCCGGTTGGCGGCAATAACCGTGGGTCCTGAGGCATAGCCCCCCGTTCCGATTATGGCATCGGGTTTAAAATCCCTGATGATCTTCCTGGCTTTCATGATACTCGCGATGAGTTTGAATGGAAAGCTGAGGTTTTTGAATGTCAATCGACGTTGAAGCCCTGCAATGTTTAAACCCATTATTTCATAGCCTGCCTCTGGCACCTTAGTCATTTCCATACGACCATTGGCACCCACGAAAAGGATTTTGGCATTGGGAAATTGAGACCTGAATTCATTGGCAATAGCTACCGCCGGGTATATATGTCCCCCGGTTCCACCACCACTCACTATCAGTCGATATGTCCTTTCTTCATTCATTAGGCTGCCTTAGGCATGTTTCTACTACCTCCACTGCTTACATTCCATTCCCTGTCGGTTTCTCCACGGCTCACACTGAGAATAATTCCCAGGGATATTCCCGTGAAGAGAATACTGGTCCCTCCCATACTGATCAGTGGTAGTGGTATTCCGGTTACGGGACCGAGACCCACAACCACCCCCATATTCACGAAAGCCTGGAGCACTATGGCGAAGCTCAACCCCGCAGATAATAATCCTCCAAATGCCCGTTCACTACCCATTACGGCCTTCATACCACGATAGAGAAGCACCAGGTAAAATGCGATTACCGTGAGTCCCCCCAGAATTCCATATTCCTCAATGATTATCGCGTACACGAAATCCGAATAGGGATGGGGCAAAATATTTCGTTGTGCCGATTGACCCGGGCCACGGCCCAGAACACCACCGGTTGCTACGGCAATCCTGGCCTGTTCGGCCTGGAAGGGAAGCTCCTTACCGGTGACAAAGGCATCAATCCGGTTAATTACGGTTTCTCCCCGTTGTCCCACTGCAATTGCCATGGCACCAGCCAATATTCCAATGAACACCAGCATAGCGAGGTATCTCACTGGAACGCGGCCAATAAATAAAACCAGGAGACAAGTGAAAAACAGCAAGACGGCTGAGCTGAAATTCGTCATCGCAATCAGTCCGCAGATAACTCCGCACCAGAGTAGCATGGGAATGAGTGCCTCTTTTACACTTTGAATATTCTGTTGCCTTTTACTCAGCATGGCTGCCAGGTTCATGATCAGGGCAAGGCTGGCCAGGTCCGAAGGCTGGAATGACTGGTTAATAATCGGGAGATGTATCCAGCGGGTTGCCTGGTTTAGGCTCACACCGTCTACATAGGTATAAATGAGAAGTGGAACACTAAGCCAGAGCATTAGTCGGGAGATCCGAGAATAATATCTGTAATCTATTTTATGGGCTACCCACATCGCGGAAATACCCAGTATTACGAGCATGGTATGCTTGAACAGGTAGCTCTCCGGGTTGGCCATTTTTTTAAATGCAAGGGTGCCCGTTGCACTGTATACAACGAGTATACTGATGATTGATAGTCCGAGTACCACCATCCAGATCACGGGATCTCCATGCAGGTGCTTATCGGTCCATTCCTTAACCCTGTTCATATGCCCCCCTTTCAATGTTTTCTTTGAGTTTTAATACTTCTTCCCTGAATTGCTCGCCACGGTCGATATAGTTATCAAACAAGTCAAAACTTGCACATGCCGGGGATAGCAGCACCACGTCTTCCGGATTGGCATAACCCCAGGCACTTTTTACTGCCTCTTCCATGCTGTTGGTATCAGCGATATTCGATACATCCTCCCGAAAAGAATCCATGAGCTTCTGATTATCTATCCCCATGCATACCAATGAATGTACTTTGTCGCCTACGAGTGATTTTATTTGCTGGTAGTCATTCCCTTTATCAACTCCACCTGCTATCCACACCAGGGGATTCTCAAAACTGCCCAGGGCAAACTTCACGGCCTCCACATTGGTCGCCTTGCTATCGTTGACAAAGTCTACTCCGTTGATTTGTTCAATCCACTCCAGTCTATGTGGAGCAGTCCTGAAATTTTGCAATCCTCTCTCAATACCCTCGAGGTCATCTGTGAATTTCAGGCATGTGGTAATTGAAGCCAGTGCATTCATCAGGTTGTGTTCACCTTTTAGGGAGAACTTTGCAGAGTCAAACCTGAACAGCTCTCCCACGATGAATTTCTTATCCAGCATAAAAGCCCATGTAGTCTCCCTGATTGAGAATGGCTTAATTTGATTGCCCGTCATATTAATATTGGGATCATCGAGATTATAGATAACCCAACCATCATCCTTCAGAAGATCCCTGATATGAGTTTTACTGGCGATGTAATTTTCCATGCTGCCATAGCGATCCAGGTGATCTGGTGTAATGTTCAATAAAACAGCCACATCAGCTTGGAATTCGTTCATTCCATCCAGTTGATAACTCGAAGCCTCGATTACATACATTTCAGCTGTATCGGCAATTAATGCTTCCGCAAGACTTTCCCCTACATTACCTACTGCTCTTGCCTGGATTCCACAGCTGTTTAATAAATGCGCTGTAAGTAAGGTCGTCGTAGTTTTTCCATTGGTGCCTGTAATTAGCACACAGGGCTTATCGAGGAATTTCCCCGCAAATTCCAGTTCATCGATTACAGGTATTCCCTTACTCACAGCTTCAGCAATGACTTCGACATCAGGTGGAATTCCCGGGCTTTTTACAATGATTGAAGACCCCAGTATACGCTCCTGGCTATGGCCTCCTTCTTCGAAGGAAATACCTTTTTCCTCGAATAATTTTCTTGCTCCCTCATCAATAGTCCCCTTTTCAGACACAAACACCTCGTATCCTTTGGAACTTGCCAGCAAGGCAGCACCCCTTCCACTGATTCCAGCTCCCAATATGGTTATCTGCTCTTTCATTGAAGCTTAAGAGTTGCTAAACTGAAAATGGCCAACAATATTCCCACGATCCAAAACCTGCTTACGATCTTGGATTCGTGATAATTCTTTTTTTGATAATGATGGTGAAGGGGAGACATCAAAAATATCCTCCTACCCTCGCCATATTTCCTCTTTGTGTATTTGAAATAGCTCACCTGCAGTATTACAGACAGGTTCTCTATCAGGAATATCCCGCACAACAGCGGAATCATCAATTCCTTTCTTACAGCCAGTGCCAGTACCGCAATGATTCCACCCATTGAGAGGCTCCCGGTATCGCCCATGAAAACCTGTGCCGGATAGGCATTGTACCATAGGAACCCCAGGCAAGCACCCACGAAGGCCGTACAAAATATCACCAGTTCACTGAGGTTCGGAATATGTAGGATATTCAGGTAGTTACTGAAGTCAAAGCGGCCCGATACATAGGCAAAAATTGCCAGGGTCAAACCTATTATGGCCGAGGTTCCCGCAGCAAGGCCATCGATGCCGTCTGTAATATTTGCCCCGTTTGATACGGCTGTTACGATCAGGATGACCAGCAATACATAGAATATCCATGTGTAATTTGCCGGGAGGAAAGGGACAATGGATTCATATTCCAGCTGATTATCCTTAAATAACGGTATAGTAGTTTTTGTTGATTTTACATCTTTGTACTCCCTGATCACCTCCTGGTTTTCGATTCTTGGTGCCTTCTCATATTCCCTGATGACTACATCCTCGTGGAAGTAAAGAGTAAGACCGACTATTAAACCAATGACTATCTGTCCCGCTACCTTAAATTTCCCGGCGAGGCCTTTCTTATTTTTGCGGAACACCTTGATATAGTCATCTATGAATCCAACCAGGCCAAGTCCGACCGTAGTGATGAGAAGAAGGATCACATAAATATTATCCAATCGAGCGAATAAGAGTGTGGGAACTGTTATGGCCAGGATGATAATCAGGCCCCCCATGGTGGGTGTGCCTTTCTTTTCCACCTGCCCTTCCAGTCCAAGGTCCCTTACCTCTTCTCCCACCTGTTTTTTCTGCAACAGGTTGATGAGATACTTACCGAAGATTATGGTGACCAGTAATGAAAATACTGCCGCCATGCCGGCACGGAAGGAGATATACTGGAACACGCCTGCACCCAGCAGGTCAAATTCTTTATCCAGATAGTCAAATAGGTAGTACAGCATCAGTTTGATTTCATTTTTAACATCCGCATTAATACTTCCTTATCATCAAAAGGATGTTTGACTCCCTTGATTTCCTGGTACTTCTCATGGCCTTTCCCTGCCACCAAAATTATATCGGAGTTCTCCGCAAGCATACAAGCCGTCTTAATTGCTTCTTCCCTGTCTGAAATCTTCAGAACCTTTTTTATTTCCAATGGATCTAATTTCCCGGTCATTTCCTGGATTATCTTCTCCGGATCCTCGCTCCTGGGATTATCACTGGTAATAATCACCTTATCACTGAACCTGCAGGCTATTGACGCCATGACGGGTCTCTTTTCCCGGTCGCGGTCTCCTCCACATCCCACGACGGTAATCACTTGTTCATTACCGGTGCGAAGGTTTTCTATTGTATCCAGTACGTTTTCCAGTGCGTCGGGAGTATGGGCATAATCAATTATTCCGATCATGTCCGCTACAGCGGGTACCCTTTCGAACCTTCCGTCCACTCCTTCCAATTCAGATAATGCTGTAAGTACTTCCGCAGTCTCTTCTCCTAGTAGTACGGCTGCGGAATACACCGCCAAAAGGTTATAACTGTTAAATCCACCAATCAATCTGAACCAGACTACCGTTCCGTTCACATCGAGTTCCAATCCCTGCAGGGTGTTCGAAATGAGTTTTCCCTTGTAATCTGCAATATTTTTGAAGCCAAAGGAGTATTTGGCCGCCTTCGTGTTCTGCAGCATGATTTTACCCCTTCTATCATCGACATTGGTCAAGGCAAAAGCTTCCTGTCCGAGCCCGTCAAACAGTCTTTTCTTTACCTCGATATATTTTTCAAACGTTCCGTGATAGTCGAGATGGTCGTGTGAAATATTGGTAAAAATTCCACCGGTAAAATGCAGCCCGGTAACCCTGTGCTGATCAATGGAGTGAGAACTGACCTCCATGAAACAATGGGTTATACCTTCCTTCACCATTTGGGCGAGGAGGCGATTAATGGTAATCGCATCTGGTGTAGTATGTGTTGCATCCAGTTCACGGTCATGGATCATGTTCCTGACCGTTGAAAGCATTCCCGTATGGTACCCCAGGTTCTGAAACAGTTTATAAAGGAGCGTAACGGTAGTAGTTTTCCCATTGGTCCCAGTTACCCCGACCAGTTTCAGTTTTTTACTGGGTACTCCATAAAAATTTGAGGATATGATCCCCAGGGCCCTCGCGGTGTCCTTGACAGTGACGTATGTAACTCCTTCCTTAAAATCTGTTTGCTGCCGTTCACTTACAATAACTGATGCTCCTGCATCTAGCGCATTCACTATATAGTCGTGACCATCCGTTGCGGTACCCTTAACCGCTACAAAAAGTGCTCCTTTAGATATCTTCCTGGAATCGAATTCAATCGCAGGTACCACAACCTCCATATCTCCATAGGTAGAGGTAATACCGGTTCCATATAGCAGGTCCTGCAATTTCATATGTCCAGTTCTAGTTTTATGGTGGCTCCTTTAACAATCTTTCTTCCAGGTATAATGCTTTGTTCGGAAACCCTACCTATGCCATTGTGCACTACTTTCAGCCCCGATGATTCGAGCAAAAACAGGGCATCACGCAGAGTCATTCCCTTCACATTGGGAACTAAGCCGGGAACCGGTTCATTTGATTTCCACAAAACGGCATTTCCGCGGGTTGCCGTTCTCACCCATTCCACTTCGTCTTCCCTGTGGTTGGCAATTCCGATCTCGTTACAAATACGCTCTAATTCCAACCTGTTGCCTGCCCTGATCAATGGGAAGATTCCGTCTTCAGCAATCACTTCATTGTCATTATAGATATCATGCATCTCAATATCCCTGGAATAGATATTGTCTGCGATCTCCTTGAAAACGGGTGCCGCCACATTGCTGCCATACTGCCTCCAGCCCTTTGGATTCTTAATGAGTACGATGGCACTGTACTTTGGAGAGTGGGCTGGAAAATACCCGGCAAATGAAGTAATATACCTTGCTGAATATCGGCCGTTCTCCAGGATTTGTGCAGTTCCCGTCTTGCCGGCGATTTTATAATGCGTTCCCTTGATATTGTTGGCCGTACCATTCTCCACGACACCCTCGAGCATCAACTTCAGTTTGGTAAGGGTTTCAGGTGAGCAGATCCTCGGGTTCAGTACTTCCGTCTTGTAATTGTCTACCGTATTTTGAGCCTGTCCGGTGGAGGATACAATGATCGGCTTGATCATTTTGCCTCCATTTGCCACCGCATTGTATAGTGTGAGTGTTTGAAGAGGGGTAATTTCAAGGCCATAACCATGTGACATCCATGGAAGTGTAATGCCACTCCATCCGGGTTCACCGGGCCTGACGATCTTTGGATCCCCCCCTCCCATGATCTGAAAATCCAGAGGTTTGGAGAGATGTAACTGATCGATATAGGAAATATACTTTTCGGGATCCAGACCAAAATGTTTTTCAACCAATTTGGCCATTGCCACATTGGAGGATTTCTCAAAAGACTCCTTGATGGTCATTTTACCCCAGCCTCCTTCGTGGTGATCCCTCACCCTGTTATTGTAGATCTGGTAAACACCGTCGCCGGTGTCAATGCTGTCATTCAGGCTGATGCTGGTTTCCTCCAAAAGGGCGATCATGGTAAGGAGTTTGAAGGTGGAGCCCGGTTCGTGGAGTCCTCCTACTGCATAATTGTAAGATTCATAGTATCCGCCCCCTACTTTGGAAAGATTGGAGATCGCCTTGATCTCACCGGTTTCAACTTCCATCACCACAACCAGGCCATAATCAGCTCCGTGATCCTTTAGCGACCGTCTCAGGGCCGTTTCAGATACATCCTGGAGGTTCACATCGATGGTGGTAGTGATATTATAGCCATCCATTGACTTCACTTCCGAACCGTCAAATACCGGTTTCCAATTCCCCCCTGCTATCTTTTGGTACATCGCCTCACCATCTTCCCCGGCCAGGACTTCATTAAAGCTGTATTCCAGGCCTGCACCCCTCTTATTTTCATTGATAAACCCAACTGTCCTGCGACTCAGGTCATGAAAAGGATTGAATCGCTTGTCGACTTTTTCAAAAATCACACCACCCTTGTACCTGCCATGGCGGAAAAGTGGCCAGTTCATCATTCCTTTTTTCTGATGAAAGTTAATCTCCCTCCTGCTGATAAGCATGTACTGCCTGCCTTCGAGGCGCGCATCACGAATTTTTCTCGCGTATTGTGCGGGGGATTTTTCGCCAAAAAATTGACTCAGACTATGAGCCAGCGAATCTATTTCCCCATTAAAAATTTTATCCGAAGGAACCGTTGGATCGATCGCTACCTTATAAAAAGGCAGACTGGTCGCCAAAAGACTTCCGTTATCCGAATAAATATTCCCCCGTGTTGCTTTTACAGGCCTGAATTGATAGGTGATCCTGTTGGCCCGTTCCTTCCACTTTTCGCCCTGTACAAACTGGATCATGGATATCTTGGAAACGATCGCAATAGAAAAGAGGATCATTACCAGGAAGGCTACTCTGATACGCAGTAATATGGACTTTTTTATATTCACTCTTCTTTTACCACTATTTTATTTGGGGGCACAAGGCTTTCTTTCAAGCCCATCGCTTCAACGGTTTCAGCTACTTCACTCTGCTTCCCGGAAAGCATGTATTCAGCTTTCAAGGTTGTATAATCAGCCCTCAGGTCTTCGACTTCCTTTTCCAACCGGTCAATTTTCCTCACCGACTTTTCCGCCTGGTGATTGTTTCCTATGTAAAGGAGGAGCAGCACAAACACATAAAAGATGTATGGCAGGTATTTTACCGGCAGACCATCATCGAGCAACCCATTCAGGCCCAGGCGTTCCCGGACTTTCGCCAGGATATTCCCACGGCTGGTCTCTTTTTCTAATCTGAACTTGTTCTCTGCCATTATACTTTCTCGGCTATTCTCAATCGGGCACTTCTGGCCCTCTTATTTTTAGTTATTTCATCATTGTCGGCGACAATCGGCTTCCTGGTAACTGGTTCAAGAGGTCTTAAAATGTTTCCGTACATATCTTTTTCTTCCCTTCCCCTTATATTTCCGGATCTCATAAAATTCTTCACCATCCGGTCCTCCAACGAGTGGTATGAGATGATCACTAATCTCCCTCCACTCTTCAGCAGCTCAGGACATTGTTCCAGGAATTCTTCCAGGGCTCCCATTTCATCGTTTACCTGGATTCTGAAGGCCTGGAATACCTGGGCATAGTACCTGTTTTCCCGGCCCCTCCTGGCATAAGGCTTAAGTATTTCCTTCAACTCCTCGACTGTACTGATTCTCTTTGTACTCCTACCCGAAATAATGGCACCGGCCAGGGTTTTGGCATTCCTGACTTCCCCATACATCCCCAGTATCTTATGTAAATCCTCTTCTGAAGCCTCATTAACCAAATCACCGGCAGTTAAAGCACTGTCCTTATTCATTCTCATATCCAGGTCTCCCTCGAAACGTGTCGAGAACCCCCGTTCGGGTGTATCAATCTGGTGTGAGGAGATCCCAAGGTCAGCCAGTATTCCATCTACTTGCCTGATGCCAAGGGTTTTCAGATAACGCTTTATACGCCTGAAATTCGCTCGACAAAATGTGAAAGAACGTTTATCAATCTTTGCTGATTCCAGCTCGGCTTCCTTATCCTGGTCAAAACCAATCAATCGGCCATTCCGTAATCTCTCAAGTATCTCCCGCGAATGACCACCTCCTCCGAAGGTGGCATCCACATAAATCCCGTCAGTAGTTGTAATGAGCCCGTTTATACTGGCTTTGAGAAGAACCGGTCGATGATAGGAATAATCGTAGGTCACTCATCCAGTTTGTTTTTAGCCAGGTCATTGAACTCCTTGGGGTCATTGATCAGATAGCTATGATATATATCAGGATTCCATATCTCGATATGATTTCCCATACCCACCACGGTCACTTCCTTATCCAAATCCGCATATTTCAATAGGGGTTTTGGAATCATGAAACGACCATTGGCATCCAATTCAATAGAGGAAATACCCATGAAGAAGGTACGCTGCAGCCTTCTGTTCTCTTCGTTAAATCCGCTTAGTCCTGCGATCTGTGAATAGATCTTGTTGAATTCCACCTGTGAATACAGGGTCAGGCATTGGTCGAATCCTCGGCCCAATACCATTTCTGCTCCTGAGACCTCAGGCAGATTGTTCTTAATTTTTGCTGGTAAGACCAATCTACCCTTAGCATCCAGTTTACACTCATATTCACTGGTAAAAAAGGTCATGATGGCTATTTGTACGCTTCTTCTTGTTAACAAACATAAATAAATATTTTCCATAATCAACCACTTTCTCCCATTTTTTACCACTTTATACCATTTACTGGTCTTTTCGTTCCATTATCCGGGAATTTGTGGAACCAATTAATTCTGAGGGTGTTTTTGTATTTTTGTGATCATGAAAAGAGTTGTTGTAGGCCTTTCCGGGGGAGTTGATAGTAGCGTGGCAGCATACCTGCTAAAAGAGCAGGGCTATGAGGTCATTGGTATCTTTATGCGAAACTGGCATGACGAATCCGTACTGATCAGTGAAGAATGCCCATGGATTGATGATAGCAACGATGCTATGCTGGTGGCGGAGAAACTAGGCATACCGTTCCAAACTCTCGATTTAAGCCAGCAATACAAAGAAAGGATCGTAGACTATATGTTTGCGGAGTATGAGGCCGGCCGTACACCAAATCCCGACGTACTTTGCAACCGGGAAATAAAATTCGATGTGTTCCTCAATGCGGCCATGAAACTCGGTGCAGATTTTGTGGCCACGGGACATTACTGTCGCAGGGGTGAAATACAAACTCCTCAGGGTACCACCTATCGCCTGCTGGCTGGAAAAGACCCCAACAAGGATCAGAGTTACTTCCTTTGTCAATTAACACAGGAACAACTATCCAAGGCTTTATTTCCGATAGGAGAGCTTCTTAAAAGTGAAGTTCGCGATATCGCAAGGAAACTCGACCTTGTAACAGCCGAAAAGAAAGATTCCCAGGGTTTATGCTTTATTGGCAAGGTTCATCTCCCCGATTTTCTTCAACAGCAACTCAAATCAAAAAAAGGTCGGGTAGTTAAGATTGAAGCGGATTCGGATCTCTATCAGAATGGTAAGGAAGGTGATCTTGACCATCTTACGGCTCCATTCACATACCATCCCGGTGACGGAGAAGTGGTCGGTGAGCATATTGGTGCCCATTTTTATACGATTGGACAACGTAAAGGATTGAATATCGGCGGATTCCCGGAACCACTGTTTATAATAAGTACCAATACAAAGGACAATGTGATTTACACCGGAATGGGCAGTGATCACCCTGGATTATTTAGGAATGGGCTATTTGTAAAAAATGAGGATGTACATTGGGTTCGTCCTGACTTGAAACTTCAACCCGGAGAAGAAAGACAGTACCTCGGTCGCATTCGCTATCGCCAGGCCCTCGAACCCTGTACCCTTATCATGCATGAAGACGGACTTTATGTTCTTTTTGATAATCCACAAAAGGCCATCACACCCGGACAGTTTGTAGCATGGTACGATGGGGAAGAGTTGCTCGGGAGTGGAGTTATTTGGAAGTAAAAAGGCAGAAGGCAAAAGGTAAAAGTTAAAAGTTACAACCCTACTACCCTGCTACCTTACAACCTTACTTCCCTTCAACCCTTCAACCCTTCAACCCTTCAACCCATCTACCCATAAACCCATCCACCTCCAAACTTTAAACCTTCGGTCTGGAAATTGCATCTAACCAAAAAAAGCTGCAATGAAACTTTCCTTAAGAACAGCAAACCACTTGATGTGGAGAGCGGGATTTGGTTCCGATTATGGATTCCTGCAGGATTGGGTGGGACCTGAGCATAAATCCCTGGTTAATTGGTTATTTGAAGATGCCAGGCAGTTCCGTTCCATTCATACCGATTGGGTGCGGCCGGAACCGAATGAATACAAGATGGCAAGCAGGGAGCGAAAGGAAAAGATTCGACAGGGATCGAATAACTCTATCCGGCAGCTCAATGTCGACTGGCTTGGGCGTATGGCAACAGAAAGAGGTGCATTGAGAGAAAAAATGGCTGTATTCTGGCATGGCCATTTTGCCTGCAGGCCCAATACGCCAAGACAGGCTCAAACCTACCTCGACACATTGAGGAAACATTCGTTGAGTAATTTCGGTGAGCTGCTTCACGCCGTGTCGAAGGAGCCTGCCATGATCAATTATTTGAATAACCGGCAGAACAGGAAAGGATCTCCCAATGAAAACTTTGCAAGGGAAGTTATGGAGTTATTTACCCTTGGGAGAGATCAGATATATACAGAAGACGATATAAAGGAAGCTGCCAGGGCTTTCACAGGCTGGACGATAAACCTGAATGGTGAGTTCGTAAAGCGAATTCGTCAACACGACTTTGGGGAAAAAAGCTTTTTAGGTCGTCGAGGCTCTTTCGACGGAGAAGAGATACTGGATATTATCCTCGAAGAAAGGCAGACAGCTACCCACATAACGGGCAAGTTATTTCGCTATCTCGTCAATGATGAGCCTGATCATGAAAAAATCGAACAACTATCCAACTTGTTCTATCATTCGGGATACGATATTGGTTTACTGATCAGGGAAATATTCGAAGCCGATTGGTTCTATGACCAGGAAAATATTGGATCGCTGGTGAAATCTCCCATAGAGTACATAGTTGGAGCTCAGAAGCAATTCCACATTACCCTGGGAGGGACAAGGCCCCTTTTATTCTTACAATCCGTACTGGGACAACAATTATTTTTCCCTCCGAATGTGGCAGGGTGGCCAGGTGGATTAAACTGGATTGATTCAGGAACCCTTCTTATGCGAATGAACCTCCCGAAGATTTTTATGGCTGCCGGGTCAAAACAGGAGAACGAGGATATTCCAAAAAAAGTAAGGAAGAAACTCAACAGCCTGGAAATCACAATTAACAGGGATCAACTCCGAAACGACTGGAAAATGGCTTTCGAAATGGGTGGCCTTGAGGAGATCTCAAAATTCTATTTGCAATCCGGCATAACCGGGGGAATAGGAGAATTAAACCAGTCAGATATGTTCAAGGCAATCATGTATCTGACAAAATTACCCGAATATCAAATGTGTTGATTATGGAGAACAGAAGAGACTTCTTAAAAAGCATTGGATTAGTAACGGCAGGGACTGTATTTGTTCCTTCATTTCTCCATGCAAACAATCTGAAAAAATCTACTCACAAGAGATTGGTAGTAATCCAGTTATCAGGAGGAAATGATGGCCTGAATACGGTAGTCCCTTATCGCAACGACGATTATTACTACTTCCGTCCACAGATTGCTATTTCTGATTCAGAAGTACTGAGGCTCGACGATGAACTGGGCTTAAACCCGGGCATGTCGTCTTTCAGGAAGCTATTTGATGAGGGGTATGTATCCATTTACAACAATGTGGGTTATCCCAATCCCAACCGCTCTCACTTCCGCGCAATGGATATCTGGCAATCCGGTATGCCTGAATCCAAAGAGCAAACAGGTTGGCTCGGCAGGTACCTGGACCATGCTTGTTCAGGGGACGACCCAGCGCCGGCTATTGAACTGGAAAGTAAACTGAGCATGTCACTCAAAGGTCACAGGGAGAAGGGATTGGCGGTGGAGAATCCTGAAAGATTCTACCAGAGTATCAAAGACCCGCAGATATCCCAAATAGCCGACAAGGGGTATTCAGGTAATAATTCAGACCTGGGATATTTATATAAAGTGTTGAATAATGTAAAACACTCAGCGAGTTATATCAGGGAACATTACAAACTTGGGAAAACCATTGGAGCTTATCCGTTGAACCAATTTGGCAATGACCTCAAATCAATCGCCCGGATGATCAACGGACATATCGATACCCGCGTATTCTATGTTAGCCTCACCGGATTCGACACACACGCAGGACAACCAAATAAACAACGTAACTTGCTAAAACTCTACTCGGATGGAGTGTCAGCTTTTGTAAAAGACCTTAAGAATTCCGGTGAATTTGAAGATACCCTGATCCTTACCTTTTCGGAATTTGGAAGAAGGGTTAAAGAGAATGGAAGTCGTGGTACGGATCATGGAAAAGCGAACAATGTATTTGTAATGGGGGGTTCGCTAAAGGAGGCCGGCCTTCAGGGCAAAGCACCCGATCTAAATAACCTCGATGATGGCGACCTGGATTTCAATATTGACTTTCGCCAGATATATGCTACGATCCTTAATAAATGGATGAATACTGATCATACCCAGGTACTAAACGGGAAATTCAATACATTGGGATTTATATGAACCTAATTAATGATCAGGGGTTTTACTGATCTAAGCCCCTTTTCGTCCTCATCCTTGTCTGGTTCATTAGATGAAAAAGGTATGTCTCTCCGTTCCCGGTAGAAGGGAATTTGAGCCCATCTCCTGTCTCTGAACATAGACGGGGGGCCTCCAATGCTTATCTCATGAAGGCCTGACTCCAAGTCGGTGATGTCCAGGTATACGAGATATCCCATCTGTCGGGTATGCGTTTTGAAATGAAACCGCATCGGGTAACCTGAAACCAGTGAATCATCCAGGTATATATGGTAGAAAGCACGGACGAGTTCCAGTGATTTTGCCGGACGACTCAAGCTGTCCATCTCGACGTCAAACCCGTCGCGATTTTGGTAAGCGAGAATAGAATCCTCAAGGCCGATGTTGGCTGCGATGAAAAGGCGAACGGTATTTTCATCAATTATATCAGAGGGTATACTTGCCCTGATGGAATAATTGTCCTCATTCTGATCATCGTAATAGCCACTGAATGCAGAAAACCCATTGGTTGAATGCCACAAACTGATCCTGGAAAAGTTAATACCCTGTGATCTGCCACTAATGACCTTGTCGAAGGCTACAATATTTATAAGAGTAAATGCAGTAAGCCCAATAAATATATACCACTTATTAATGTTGCTAACCAGGCCGTAGTAAATTCCCCGGTAATATCGTGAAAGGGTCAGGACACTGATAAACTTGTGAAACGGCCAGTAAATAACTGCAATCCCTTTGAAGCGCCTGAAATACCCGAGTGTCAGGAAATCAATTATACCAAGAAGGCCAACTACTACAATTCCTACAGTGTAATACCCAAATACCTGCATTAGCCAGTGATCCCAGCTATTTGTAATAAACAGGATCGTAAAGAATGGGATTAGCGCAGCGATAAAAATGTATAAATAGGCGCCAATCATAACCATAAACATCATGAAGGAAACTGAAAAGAGAGAACTGCATATCTTTTCGAGGTTCATTATAATTCTCTGGAATGTCGGGATGTTTTCTACTTTATTCTTGAATCTTCCCTTATAGCTAAGCTTTGAAGTATCTACTCCACCCGGAAAGGTATAACTGAGACCCACCATGCCCACCCAAACTCCGCGGCTTACAAGGTGCAGTATCAATCCACCGATCAACCAATAGGTCGCCAGCTTCAAGACGGTTACCATATTGTCAATGTCTGTAGTTTGGCCGAAAATATTAGTCTTGAAGTAAATTAAGCTTCGGTCAAGTAGCTCCGGCATATTAAAAAGACCAAACAGAACAATACCAGAGAGAAGGATTTCAGGCTCCCAACTCTTCTGCTGGAGTTGAGTGAGCCATTTCGGTGTGACATTCTGATCTTTCAATACTTGAGGGTTTGATTACAGATGATAATAATAATCATTCTGTTGAATGATATAAAATCAAAAAACACAGGGCGCCCTATTAAGGACCTTTCTATTTTTACGGGATAGTAACTACATGACTGAAAAATGAAAACCAAGATCGCATCCTTCTTCTTCCGGGGTCTTTTGATCACCGTTCCCCTGGCCATTACTGTATATGTCCTATTCATGACTATTCAGTGGATCGATGGCTTACTTCAAATTCCATGGCCCGGCGCCGGCTTTGCCGTTTTGATCATAGGCGTCACCTTAATTGGAGCGCTCACTTCTTTCTTTCTTACCCGCCCCATATTCAAATGGTTTGAAAAAGCCCTGGTTAGCATCCCGTTTGTTAACCTGCTTTATACCAGCATGAAAGACCTGGTGGGAGCCTTTGTCGGTGAAAAAAAGAAATTCGACAAACCCGTTCTTGTGCAACTGGATGATAGTGGCAAAGTATTTAAAATGGGATTTATTACCCGGGAAAGCCTCGATGCCTTTGGATTAGGTGATTTGGTATCCGTATACCTTCCCCACAGTTATAATTTCTCAGGGAACCATTTCCTGGTTCCAAAAAGCCATGTTCGCGAACTCCCCTTCAAAGGCCCGGATGCGATGAAGTTTATTGTGAGTGGAGGAGTTTCGGGGCTGTGAGAAGTAAGAGTGAAAAGTGCAGAGTGTAAAGTGTAAATCTAACTGGGAAGTGAAAATGAGGAATGAGGAATTTGGGATCAGGGGGATGAGGGTGAAGGTAAGGGTGAGGGTGAGGGTGAGGAGCGAGGAGAGATCTGAGGGGATTCAATCAATTTATTAATACAAAATGTTTCCATTTGGGAACTAGGCACACTTTCAGTTTTTCCTAATATCACCAGAAGTTTGGGAGCAGTTAGTTTTAAGAAAAAAAACTAACTATGAAAGAGTAC
The DNA here is from genome assembly GCA_024638265.1 of Flammeovirgaceae bacterium. Taxonomy (GTDB): domain Bacteria; phylum Bacteroidota; class Bacteroidia; order Cytophagales; family Cyclobacteriaceae; genus JAHEKQ01. The sequence continues at coordinate 35,930 of JAHEKQ010000007.1, read as the reverse complement.
AAACTTGAAGACCGACTTATTAAATTTTCTGTTCAAATTATTAACTGCATAAAAACTTTTGAACAATCGGACGTAGGGAAATATCTGGCGAATCAAATAGCCAGGTCTGCAATTTCCTCATCTTTGAATTACGGCGAGGCAAAGGGAGCCGAATCCAGGCGGGATTTCATTCATAAGCTAAAAATATCACTTAAGGAACTGCATGAGACATCAGTTACGCTTAGGATTATAGAAGGCTGTGAAATTACTAAAGATAAAAATGGAATAAACAGTAGTCTTGATGAGTGCAGGGAGCTCATTGCAATCGTTTCAAAATCTATTCTAACGGCTAAGAAAAACAGTCGTGCTCTTGGTACTCAATAGACTTTTAAGTTCTAAGATAGATTTACACTTTACACTCTACACTCTGCACTTTTTCTTCCTAAACTGCCAAACCGATAAACGACTTAAACGCCAATCCCATCAAGCCTGTGATCAGCATGGTCAAGCCAAGTCCCTTGAGTCCGTCGGGCACGTTGGAGTATTTCAATTTTTCCCTGATAGCGGCGAGCGCTACAATTGCCAGCAACCATCCAATTCCTGAAGAGAACCCAAATACGGTAGCTTCTGCAAACGTGTAATCTCGCTGAACCATAAAGAGGGAAGATCCGAGGATTGCACAGTTTACGGCAATAAGGGGAAGGAAAATACCCAGTGATCCATAGAGGGCCGGAGATATTTTTTCAATGATCATTTCAACGAGCTGTACCATAGAGGCAATTACCGCGATGAAAAGTATGAATGAGAGAAACTCCAGGTTGGTTTCAGCGAACTGGGGTCCCATCCATGCCAATGCTCCTTCTTTCAGGACGTATTCCTGGATTATCCAGTCAAGGGGAACCGTGATGGTGAGTACAAAGATTACCGCCGCACCCAGGCCGATAGCCGTGGAGACCTTCTTGGATACCGCCAGGAATGAACACATTCCAAGGAAGTATGCGAAGATCATGTTTTCGACAAAGATTGATTTTATTCCGAGATTAAATAGTTCCATTTTACTGCCAGCTCTTAATTTTCAACATATCCTGAAAGTGATCGCTGCACCCAGATGATGAGTCCCAGCACGACAAACGCACCAATGGAATCTACCATGAGTCCATTGTTGGGCATACCGGATAATCCGATACTGTTCCAAACTTCAAACCCGAAAACAGATCCGGATCCAAGTAATTCCCGGAAGAAAGCTACAGCAAGTATAATCCACGCATATCCTATTCCACTTCCGAGTCCGTCGAGAATAGAATCATAAGGTTTATTACCCATGGCAAAGGCCTCAAGCCTTCCCATGATTATGCAATTAGTAATGATCAGTCCAATAAAAGCTCCAAGCACCTTGAACATTTCGTAATTGTAGGCCTTAAGCACCTCACTCACCAATGTTACCAGAGTGGCAATAACTGCCAGCTGTACTATGATCCGCACCCTGTTAGGTACAAGATTCCGAATCAGGGATATAATCAGGTTTGAGAATACTATTACAAAAACCACGGCAATAGCCATGATTAAAGTAGGCTCCATCTTTACGGTTACAGCAAGGGCGGAACATATTCCCAAAACCTGTACGGTAATAGGGTTGTCATCATTGAGCGGATCCGAAAGAATCTTCTTTCTCCTCTTTGACAGGAAATCTTCACTCTTCTTCTTTACCGCAACTTCCTGTGTTTGTTCAAGCGTTTCTGTGCTCATAATCTCATGGTTGTTTTCTTACGAAACAGGCTTTAAACACCCTGTGATTTAACTCTTTCAAAATATTTTTGATAATAGTCGAGATATTTCTTCAACATCTCATTGACGCCATTGGCAGTCATGGTGGCCCCGGATAATCCATCCACCTGGTGGGGTTTATCATCGAAATTGGAAATGCTTGCATCGCCTCCTCCTGATTCCCCTTTGACCATTGTGACCGACACAAAGCGATCACTCTCATTATAAATCTTCTTGCCCTGATACCGGCTTTGGATTTCATCACTGGAAATCCTGGCTCCCAATCCCGGAGTTTCAGCTTTGTGAGCAAATGAAACCCCTGCGACCGTTTCCAGGTCTGACTTCAAGGCAACGAATCCCCAGATCTTATCCCAAAGACCTGCACCGTAAACGGGCATAATATATGCCTCAACCTGGTTTGGGTTTTCCTTGTTCATGAATTTAAAAACAGGGTATAACCTGTCCTTGTAGTCCTTTTTGTATTCCCTTGCCACATCAATGTTTTCAGCAACTACAGGTCCCTTATCCGTAGAGGTTACTTCCTCGCCATTGACATTCACGACGAGCGACTCAATGCGGGAATCATAAGTAGACAGTATATCATCCACATCGCTGATATCCATTACAGCTTTGAGTATCTGGCTCTTGGTATCGAATTCTATGGATTTCTTTTGCGCGGGGGCCAGTAATTGGCTTACCAGCGCAAGTGAACCTCCCACCACGATTGTCATGATGAGGGTGAATATGATAATATATCGGTTAGACTGTTGCACGGCTCAACCTCCTTTTTTTATTAGCTTTTACAACATAAAAATCAATCAGTGGTGCGAATACGTTCATTAGCAAAATCGCCAGCATGATTCCTTCCGGATATGCAGGATTGAGCACTCGTATAATCACGGTTAATACTCCTATGAGAATTCCGTACCACCACTTTCCCACTTCTGTTTGGGCAGCCGTTACTGGATCTGTGGCCATGTAAACAGCACCAAATGCCAATCCGCCCAATACCAGGTGGTAGTGAGCCGGCATCAGCATGAATTCATTCGCCGCTATCAGGTTAAATAGCAAGGCTGTACCATATGCTCCTGCAAAAACAGAAACGATTATTTTCCACGAACCGACCCCGGTAAAAACAAGGATGAATGCCCCTACCAGGCACATCAAGGTCGATGTTTCGCCGATAGAGCCCGGAATAAACCCGATGAACATAGTCTGTGCATTGTACATACTAGAGCCCCAATGTGAATCAAACCGGTCGGTTACCAGGCTTTTGGTGTTGAGGTTACTCGAGATATCAAGTGCCTCTTCATAAATTATATCGTTTTTCTCTGAGGGGTCGTCATTCTTTTTTGCCAGGTAATCTTTCACGTCTCTCCTGGCCTGCGAGGACTCACTATTTGCCTGGGCAGCAATTCCAAGGGGAGTCGCCCCGGAATAGCCTGCGACGATCTCAGTCTGATCCTTGGGAAGTGAAGTCCATACTTCTCCCGAAATTTCACCCGGATAGGCAAAATAAAGGAATGCCCTTGCAGTGAGAGCCACATTGAGGATATTCATCCCTGTACCTCCAAAAGCTTCCTTTCCAATGATTACAGCAAATACAGTGGCAAGGGCTACCTGCCAAAGGGGAATAGTTGGCGGCATGATCAGTGGAATCAACATTCCAGTTACAAGGAATCCCTCATTGATCGGGTGCCTTCGGATGGTAGCAAATACAAATTCTGTTCCCAGTCCAGCCGCGTAGCTCACAACTACCACAGGCAGTACCTTCACCAATCCGAACAGGAATTTATCGAACCAGAAAGCAGATTCCTGGCCCATGGCGAGGTAGTGCTGGTACCCGACATTATACATCCCGAAAAGTAAACAAGGGATCATTGCAATGATCACGGTGTTCATCATTCTTTTCAAGTCGACGGCATCCCTGATTTGTACTCCGTTCGATCGCGTTGTCAAATTGGGAGTAAAGGCAAATGTTTCCAAAGCTTCGAAAACGTAGTACCACCTCTCCCATTTACCTCCTTTTTCAAAGTGAGGTTTTACTTTATCTATATTCTTTCTTAAAAACTTAAGCTCCATGCCTGATCACGGTTTAACTGTGTCTTATTAATTCTAATCCATCTCTCAAAATCTCCTGCACGTCGTGTTTCGAAACATCAACAAATTCACAGAGAGCTAAATCTTCCTCTATCACCTCAAATATTCCCAGGGCTTCGATCTCGTCATAATCTTCTGCCAGGATTGCCTTCAACAAGTAAGTCGGCAATATATCCATGGGAGTAACTTTTTCAAAGACGCCGGTTTGTACGAAAGCCCTTGGCTCACCATTGGTATTTGTGTTAACACTAAATCTCTTATTGGGAGTAAGGAATGAAAGCAGTCCGAATGCTTTGTGGAAGCTCGGCTTGTTGGCCTGTGGCAATGCCCAACCAAAAGCTTCATATCGGTCACCCTCTTCAATCACCGTAACCATTCGGTCAAAATGCCTTAGGTGACCATCTTTTCCAATTTTTTCTCCCGTTAGAACGTTTCCACTAATAACCCTAACATGTTCAGATTTAAGATTGTTTTCCAGCATTTTAGCTGCGTTGGCACCCCGGTATGTCCTGATATATTTTGGTTCGGAAACCTCGGGCCCAGCAACGGCAGTTAGCTGTGAAGCATCGTGTTTTCCCTCCAGGAATAATTTACCGATCTGTACAATGGCAACGGGATCAATGGTCCAGACCACCTCTCCTTTGTTGATCGGGTCGAAGTGATGAATATGTACGCCGACATTTCCCGCGGGGTGTGGCCCGGATACTTTATGCAAATGAACCTGCAATGGTTGAGAATATACCTGGCTCACTTCACCTTTTCCATCAATGGTAAGATGGACATGCCCTGAGGTCAGCTTTCTGGCAACATCAATTCCTGCCGCAAAATATTGCTCCTCACCCTGGATCAGTAAATTGTAATCAGGTGCAAGGGGATGGGTATCAAAGCCCGAAATAAATATTGCCTTTGGTTGATCGTCCGGGTTGGCAATCACTCCATAAGGTCGTTGGACTATGGATGTCCACATTCCACCCTTGAGAAGGTGGTCAATAGCATCTTCTCTTGAAAGGCTGTTGAGATCTGATGGGGAGTATTTTCCGAGGTCTTCATAGTCAATCGACCCCTCTGACTCTATTACGATCTCAAGAAGTTTTCTTTTTGCCCCCCTGACGATAGCTTTTACCGTACCGCTTACGGGAGATACATGCTTTATTCTTTCATCCTTCTTATCGATCATGACCGCTGTTCCGGCCTTTACTCGATCGCCCTCTTCAACAATGGGTTTTGGGCGTGCAATACCATGAAAACTGTCAGGTTTTATCGCATAGGATTCAATTCCAGGGGACTCGTCAATTTTTCGTTCTGCCTCACCGACGAGTTTGATACTGTACCCCTTTTTTAACTTTATCTGTTTTGACATGCGTCGAGGTTATTGAAGCTGAAATTGGTTAAAACCGGAGGCAAAATTAACAAAAAAATCAGTGCATAAAATTATTTAAAGACAAAACTGGGCGGAATTTGGGCCTATCTGGTCAATGCCATTTTTTGCTTCGCCAATGTAACGATTGCATCCACCTGATCTTCAAAAGACATGTGGGTCGTATCGACCTCAACCGCACCATCAGCTTTCTTCAACGGAGCAATATCCCTGGTTGAATCGAGTTTGTCCCGATGACTCAAATTTGCAGTAATTTCATCGAGATCAGCAGGTATCCCTTTCTCACTCATTTGTTCATATCTCCGCCTTGCCCGCTCCTGGAGGTCTGCCGTCATAAAAACCTTTAAATCGGCTTCCGGAAGTATTACGGTACCTGCGTCCCTACCTTCCATGACCACCCCTTTTCCCTTCGCCATTTCCCTCTGCCACATCACCAGATGTTCCCTAACCAGGGGTATGCGGCTGATCTCACTTACCTGGTCGGCTACCTCCTGGGTCCTTATATCCATTTCCACATCTTCACCATTGACAAATAAATGCTTACTCCCGTCCTGCATCTTTTGAAATTTGATCGCGGTCTCATCGAGTAAAGCCTTCAATGCCTCCAAATTTTCAGGATTGATTTTATGTCTTCCGACTAATAGGGTGATGGCCCGGTACATGGCCCCGGTGTCGATATATGTATAGTCAAGGGCGGCTGCAACTTTCTTGGCGGTACTACTCTTCCCACTTCCCGAATGACCGTCAATAGTAATATTGATCATATCAACATTTTTTAACAGGGCAGGGAATCGGTTTTTTTGGATTGAGCTTTTTGTGTCGCTTATGACGCTGGGTTGAGGCACAGCCCATCAGTGAAATAATTACCACCCATAAAAATATTCGTCTCAACATTCTCAACTACCGCGATGGATTATTCGTAAAATTGTATAAAAATGTTGAGAAAATGGGACGAAAACCGGAAGGAAAAGCAGAAAAGTCGTTTAAAAACCTGGGAAAGAAGCTCGATCGTCTTATCGAGGAGCTCAAAGACTATAAAGAGAAATTCAAGGATGAATACAGCGACCAGATCGACGAACTAAAGAGAAATCGTGAAACTCTTGAAAAGGAGATCCGTGATTTTAAGGACTCAGACCGTTGGGATGTAGTGGAAGAAAAAATGGAAAAAGCCGCCAACGAGATACGGGACGCTTTTAAAACCGCATTTAAGAAAAAGGATTCAGAGGGAGAGAACAGGGAAAGCTAGGTTTAACTAACAGTTAACAGCTAACAACTAACAGTTGGGGATGGTAGGTAATGGGCTGTGGGTGATAGGTGATAGGTGATAGGTGATAGGTGATAGGTGATAGGTGATAGGTGATAGGTGATAGGTGATAGCCTTTAATCCTAAAAAAAAGGCAGCTTTCGCTGCCTTTGCTATTTCTTTATTCCCGGTCTGTACTATCAACCCACTAACCGTCCAACTGACCAACCGACTACAGACTAACCGATCGAAACTCTTTTAAAAGACTCTACCGTCAGACCCTTGGTTACACTGTTCAAATAGGCCTCAACTGTCTGAGAATTGTCTTTTACGAAAGGTTGCTTCAGTAGCGTGTTGTCTTTCAGGAATTTCTGGAGTTTTCCCTGGGCAATTTTATCCACGATATTATCGGGCTTACCCTCGGCAATTGCCTGCTCCCGACCGATCTCCAGTTCCTTGTTAATCAGGTTCTGGTCAACGCCGGTTTCATCAACTGCCAGGGGATTCATAGCGGCAATCTGCATACCCACATCTTTCCCGGCATCTTTAACATCAGATCCGTTGCTTCCCTTCAATGCTACCAGGACACCTAACTTACTTCCAGCGTGGATATAAGGAACCACAGCATCACCGGTAAGCACTTCATATGCAGTGACCTCAAGCTTCTCACCAATCTTTCCAATATTTTCGGTAATCTTTTCCCCAACAGTCAGGTCACCCATAGGCAGGGTCATCAACGCATCTTTATCTGCGGGCTTATTATTAAAAGCTATGTCAAGAATTTCATTTCCCAGGTCCTGGAATCCTTCGTTCTTAGCCACAAAATCTGTCTCGCATGCAAGTGCGATCAGTACAGCGGTTTTGTTATCATCTGAAGTTCTAACAAAAACTGATCCCTCGCTGGTCTCCCTGTCAGCCCTTGAGGCTGAAACTTTCTGACCTTTTTTCCTGAGGAGCTCAATTGCTTTCTCAAAATCTCCATCTGCTTCAACCAGGGCCTTTTTACAGTCCATCATTCCTGCGCCGGTCATCTGACGAAGCTTGTTTACATCTTGTGCAGTAATTGCCATTTGTGCTATTTATTTTATTTCTGAATTCTATTAACAAAAATTGAACACCAGGATCCTGATGTTCAATTTTCAATATCTTACATATTTGATCCCGGATTAATCAGCGTCGACTTCCTCGCGCTTTTCATCCATTGCTTTCTTCTCTTCTTCAGCCTGTTTTCTGGCAGTCTCTTCTCTTTCTTTCTTACGTTCTTCCAGACCTTCGTCAATAACAGACCTTATGAATTGGGTGATAATGTTAATTGACTTAAATGCGTCATCATTAGCGGGAATCGGAAAATCAATATCGTCCGGATCAGAATTGGTATCGACCAATCCGAAAACCGGGATATTTAATTTTTGCGCCTCTTTAACCGCAATATGCTCTCTCCTGACATCTACTACGAAAAGTGCTGCAGGCAACCTGTTTAGATCTGCAATACCTCCTAACACCTTCTCAAGCTTTTGCCTTTCACGGGAGACCATCAATCTCTCACGCTTCGCCATATTCTGAAAAGATTCACCCTTTACCATTTTATCAATGGACTGCATCTTTTTCAGGGACTTTCTGATGGTAGTGAAATTAGTCAACATTCCGCCGAGCCATCTCTCAGTAACGTAGGGCATCTTCAGCCTGGCAGCTTCCTCTGAAATCAGTTCTTTCGCCTGTTTCTTAGTCGCCACAAACATTACTTTCCTTCCTGATCGTACTATGTTCTTGAGGGCAAATGCCGCTTTGTCAAGAGATTCAAGTGTTTTATTAAGATCAATAATGTGAATCCCGTTCCGCTCCATGAAAATGTAAGGAGCCATTTTGGGGTTCCACTTCCTGGTCAGGTGCCCGAAGTGAACACCCGCATCTAAAAGATCATTATACTCGAGTTTCTTACTCATTATTTCGATGAATTATCGTTTACTGAATTGGAATCTTCTTCTCGCTTTTCTCCTTCCGTACTTCTTCCTTTCCACCTTACGGGGATCCCTTGTCATAAATCCTTCTTTCTTAAGAGCGGGCTTGAGCTCCTCATCGCTTTCTACAAGAGCTCGAGCGATTCCAAGCCTGACAGCTTCCGCCTGTCCTTTATATCCCCCACCGATTACGTTAATCTGAAAGTCGAATGTGCCGTCCTTCTCCACCAGCATGATGGGCTGTTTCACGATTGTCCTCAGGGTCTCTACCGGAAAGTAGTCTTCAAATTCCCGGTCGTTTATTGTTATCTCTCCCTTACCAGGTGTCATGTATACCCTGGCTATGGAGGATTTTCTACGACCAATGGCGCTGATTGATTCCATCTAATAATTATAATTTAATCTCTTTTGGTTTCTGTGCTTCATGTGGATGCTCAGGACCTGTGTATACATACAGGTTTTTGAACATGGCCCTACCCAACCTGTTTTTGGGTAGCATGCCCCTTATGGCGTTTTCAACCAGTCGCTCAGGGAACTTTGCAAGTACCTCCTTGGGAGTCCTTTCCCGCTGTCCCCCGGGATAACCGGTGTGCCTGATATATTTTTTATCGGTCCACTTTTTACCGGTCAGATTGACTTTTTCCGCATTGATCACAATAACATTATCTCCGCAATCGACGTGTGGAGTAAAGTCGGGCTTATTCTTGCCCCTGATGATCTTTGCTGCCTCACTGGCCAGCCTTCCGAGTACCTTTCCTTCAGCATCAATAACTACCCACTGCTTATCTACAGTAGCGCTGTTGGCAAATTTTGTCTTATAGGTCAATGTATCCACTATTTTTCTTCGTTTTCCTACTCTTGGAGTAAGGTTCTATCAAACGGGACGCAAAGATAGAGTCTTAATTTTTATAAAACAAAAAATTTTGGGAGATAGAATGTAGTCTCAATTCAGCCAGATTATGCCCTTAAACATACTTCCTGAGTTGTTTCAGCGAAACGGCAAAATCCTTCGGATAGGGAGCTTCCGCATCGATGAAATTGCCATGAACATCTACTAATCCCAATTTCACGGCATGCAGTGCAACTCTCTTCATAATGGGTTGTTCCTCCGTCCATTTTTTAAGATTGTAATTTCTCTTAATACTGCTGAGGAAAAATGGCTTTCCACCGTAGTTAGCGTCCCCGACAATGGGGTGCCCCAAATGTGTAAGGTGAAGCCGGATCTGGTGCATCCTTCCGGTTATGGGAAGACATTCCACCAGTGAATGGTGATTAAATACCTCCAAGGTGTTAAAATTGGTAATAGCCTCTTTACCCTGGGAATCGAGGCCCACTCCTTTATTAGACACTTTGATGGCCTCTTCCACCTCCATACCTTTCCAGCTGACCCTTCCATCGACTAATGCATGATACTTCTTCTTGACTCTTCGATCTTCAAACTGGATCGCCGCATACCTGTATGCCTCTTTGTTTTTGGAGAAAAGCAGGACCCCGCTCGTTTCCTTGTCCAGCCGATGACAGACTTGTAAATCGGGCAGATACTTTCTGGCTTCATCCAGGAGATGACTTGGATCAGACCGGTCTGCCAGGGTGGAGATACCCGGTGGTTTATTGACGAAGATATAGTCTTCGGTCTCTTTCAGGATAATATCCTTGAACTTAAGCTTCATAAACAAAAAGTGCAGGAGCCGGGCCCCTGCACATTTACTTGATTCTTACTGTTTTCTATTTTTTAGTTTTTCCGGAAGATTTGCCTCCGCCGGCGATGGAATCTCTCATATCCGTGTCGGACTGGATGTTCTGCATCTTGTAATAATCCATGATGCCCAGGTTTCCAGTTCTGAAAGCCTCAGCCATTGCCCTGGGTACTTCTGCCTCTGCTTCGATTACTTTGGCACGTGCCTCCTGGGCTTTTGCTTTCATCTCCTGCTCCAAGGCTACCGCCATAGCCCTTCTCTCTTCAGCCTTGGCCTCTGCTACTTTCAAGTCAGCGCTTGCCTGGTCGGTTTGAAGTTTCGCCCCGATATTAGTTCCAACGTCCACATCGGCGATATCAATAGACAGGATTTCAAATGCTGTACCGGCATCCAGTCCTCGTTCAAGTACGAGTCGGGAAATTTTATCAGGATTTTCCAGCACTTCCTTGTGGGTCTTGGCTGAACCAATGGAAGTAACGATACCCTCTCCTACACGGGCAAGGATCGTATCTTCTCCTGCTCCCCCAACCAATTGCTTGATATTGGCCCTGACGGTTACCCTTGCAATTGCAATGAGTTGAATACCATCCGCTGCCACCGCTGCAACTTTGGGAGTGGTGATTACTTTTGGATTAACCGATATCTGCACGGCTTCAAAAACATCCCGGCCTGCCAGATCAATCGCAGTTGCTTGCTTAAACGGCAATTCAATATTAGCCTTGTCGGCCGATATCAGGGCCCTGATTACATTAGGGACGTTACCGCCTGCCAGGTAGTGAGTTTCCAGTTCACTGGTAGTAATGTCAAGACCGGCTTTGGAAGCGGTAATAAGGGAGTCCACCACGATCCGGGGTGGCACTTTTCTGATCCGCATGAATACCAGTTCGAATAAACCCACTTTTACACGCGTAAATACCGCGGTGATCCAGAGGTTTACCGGTACGAAATACAGGAATACGAAAAACAGTATTATCGCACCGAAAATGGTTACTAATAAGGGAATACCTTCAAGCATTTTATTTAAGTATTAACAGGTTCAACGAAAATATTATTTTGTTCTATTCTAATAATCTTTATCCTGGTTCCGGCATTTAAATAGCCCCCCAGAGTTTTTACTTCAAATTCATTATCGGAAAATTCAGCCTTCCCAATGGGTCTTAAGACACTAATGGTGATTCCTTCATCGCCCGGTTTTAAATCGACAGCCAGATCCTCATTAAACTTACTTTTGTTTGTATCCTTTAAACTGAATCTCTCCCAAGACCGTTGACGAAAAGCTACCACCAGGGCAACAATTGAAATAGTCGATGAAAGAATAAGGATCCACCACCCGGTTATATTTCCGAAATACTCAAAACCGAGGTAAAAGCCCACTACCATAGCAGCCAGGCCAAGAATTCCCACGACGGTAGTACCCGGAACAAATAGAATCTCCGCCACTATCAGGATAATTCCCAGCACGATCAACGCCAAAACCGATAACCATTCCACCATGGGTACCAAATCTACAAAATTATGATTAGTTCTCCGCCAACCTCCCAGCGGATTAATTCAGTTTGAGAAGTGTTTCATCGGGAGCCTTGATAAGGCCGAAAAAATGACCCTTTCCCGGATCGAATTCCAGATCATCATAGATCCTCGGAATTACATCCAGTCCTTCGATACCCACAACACCAAATTTTCCAAGTTTGTGCACGATTACCATGTCTCCCCCAAGATCTTCAAGTCCGTCATAGATATAATTGACCATCATCTCTCCTGATTTTGCCACCAACCCATAAAGACTGTTTCTCCTTACAAGGTATCGCTCGGGCGTGCTTGGATATAATTCGTCAAAGCCCTTGGTGAACAAGGCCTTTCCCCCCTGGTTGATGAGGAAATATTTTTCACCCTGGCGAACTACACAGATTCCCCCTTCAAATTTATCCACCCAATCATAAACAGGCTGAATCCTTAGATTTTCACTTTTATCCACAAATCCCCAGCGACCCAGGAGTTTGATCCCAGCAAAACCCTCGTGAAAGCTTTTTATACTGTCATATCTATTAGCTATTCTTAGGCGGTTCTGGTCATCCACAAATCCATACTTTCCGTCCTTTCTAATACCCACAAAGCCTTCAGAAGGAGAAAAAATATCCTCGAACTCTGAGAAATTAATTGGTTCCCGGTGAATTATATCAACCAGTTCCTTCGTCTGTATCACACCGGAATAATTGATTTTCCAAACTTTACCATTGCTTAATCTTTCCAGGAAATAGTCGTCAAAAATTTCAATGGGGTTATCAGTGAAGTAAACTATGTCTCCGTCATACCGCTTGATAATTGATTGCCTCCCCTTTAATTCGAGATAAAGCAAATCATTAATCACCTCTTTCTTATGCGGGTTGGGCAGAATCACCCAATTCCCCTTAATATCAATTATCCCATATAAGCCTTTGAACTTTACAGATATCAGATTTTCGCGTATAAGTGATAAGGAATCGAATACACAATTGATCACCTGTTCCCCGGTCCTCGATATCAATCCCCAATAATCTCCTTTACGTACAGGGAAATGAAGTTTGTGGTACTCCCCTATCTCCTCATAGAATCCCTGGGTCTTTTCGACTGCAAATTCGTCATAGACGCGCCACCTGTTCCGGAAATCCGAAGTGTTGAAAAAACCATTTCTGCGGTCAATTGATTTGAACTTTGGTGAGATAAGCCACTCCCCGGAAGATTTCAATACACCCCACTTCCCGCTTGATAGTGCTACAGCCAAACCATCCTCGAACTCCTCAACTGAATCCAGGACCACATTACCAACCCGTTGGTCAGATTCTGTAATCAACCAAAAACGGCTGTTGGCCTCGACCAGCAGAATGGTGTCTTCCACCCTACGAATCCGGTCATAGCGGTAGCTGGCAATTTCATTGTTTGCATCATCGATCTCCTGCCAACGGTCAAACAGTCTGCCTTCAATGGAGTTCGCGCCAAACTCTATCTGTTTATATGAAGGGGTTACAACCACCTCACCATTCCGGTTGATCAACCCGGCTTTGTGTCCTTCCCATATCTTTGAAAAATCTCCAATGAAACTACTTAGGCTGTCCAGGACGAGATTACTGATTCGGTTCCCCACGTCATCAAATATTAAGTATTTTCCCTCAGGGGTTTCAGCGGAATACCTGAGTGATCCCAGCGGGCTGATGTTTCTGAATTCAAAGGGAATCAATACTTTTCCGTCAATGGCCAGCAGACCTGCCCTACTCAGGTTATTGCCTGAAGGCATCCTGGCGATCACTCTTTCATTAACCACCGATAATGCCCCATATCGGAATTCAAGTACCTTTTCCCCACTCGCATTAATCAATCCCTTATATATCCTTCCGGAAATATCACTTTCTCCCGCAATTATATAGGTCCCTGACTTCTCCTTTTCGAGCGTGGTATAAACTGGATCGGCAATAATCTTCCCGGTGGCATTCACCAGACCCCATTTCCCATTAATCCGGTATCCGGTAACCCCTGAATGCATTTTAAACCCGGAATCAGTCCAGCCTACCTGATCGTATAAAGCTGGAATAACTACATTTCCGTCATCAGTTTTGACCCCCTGGCGACCATTCTCAATAAAGACGTAATACTCAGGAGAATTGCCATTCACCTGTCCAAAGGCAATGACACATTGAAGCAAGAAAATGTATTTGATCACAGGTCTCAGAACATCAATGTACATAACTCCCCGCATTGAAATCAAAGGTACCCCCGGTGGCATGGGCTGCCATACCGCTGCACAGAAATACTATAAAAGGTGCAATATCCTCTGGTCTGGTTAATTCCCTCAGAGCGATGTCGCTGGCCACATACTCCTCTCCATATTGATCTATGAACTGCTCTGCCATATCCGTATGTGTAAAACCAGGTGCCAGGGTAAATGCTGTGATGCCCTTCTTTCCCATTCCCCTCGCTATGGACCTGGTGAGTGCCACCAGTCCTCCCTTTGAGGCCGCATATGCCATATAATCCACGGTATCACCCCGGAAAGCTGCTCTTGAAGCCACATTGATAATTATTCCGGATTCCCTCTCCGTAAAATCATTTATCGCCAGTTTGCATAAAAGTGCCGGGGCATTGAGATTTACCTGCAGGGTTCTATCCCAGTCGGCAGTCCATTCATCTGAACTTTTTTCCAGGGGTGAATCAATGGATATGCCCGCATTATTGATCAGGACATCCAGTTGGCCGAAAGATTCTTTTACATTTTCATATAATTTCTCAATAGCTGCGTTATCGGTTAGATCAGCCTTGAACAACCTCGTATTCCGGGCATTAGCGACCCATGATCCCGCTTCTTCAATTCCGGTGTTACCATGTGCAGCAACTGTCGCGCCCGCTTTATCCAGTGCCTCGGCGATTGCCTTTCCTATCCCTCTTGTGGCTCCTGTCACCAGTACCACTTTTCCCGTCAAATCAATATTCATAGTCGCAAATTAAAAACAGAATCGTTGAAATGGTGTTAAAGCTTACAAAATCCTCTTATGCATCTAACGAAAGAAGACATCCTGTCCACCCCAAAAATAAAGAGGTTGAACATAATCAACTCCATCACCGGTATAAAACCGGCCAATCTCATAGGTAGTCGGTCCATGGAAGGAGACAGTAATCTTGCCATTTTCAGCTCAGTAGTTCATTTGGGTAGTAACCCTGCACTGCTGGGCTTTGTACTCCGCCCAAAAACGGAAGTCCGCAGGCATACTTATGAGAATATTACAGACTCTGGGTTTTATACGATCAATCACATTCCCATAACGAGGATTGAAAGGGCACATTATACTTCCGCAAAATTCGAAAAGGATGAATCTGAATTTGAAAAATGCGGGTTCACTGAAGAATACATAAAAGGCTTTGAAGCACCCTATGTCGGAGAAAGCCCCCTAAAGATTGGCATGCGCCATCTGGAAAGTGTCCCGATTAAAGCCAATGAAACCATCCTGGTAATTGGAGAGATCCTTCACCTTCATTTCGATGATGATATTATGGACTCTGAAGGCCACCTCGACCTGGAAAAATCTCAAACAGCGGGGATTTCAGGGCTCAACAGTTATTATGAGCTCAAAAAGATCGGCCAGTTTCCTTATGCGAGGAAGAGTGATTTGCCATTTTAAGGAATCCCGGGAACAGGTAGAACATTTTTCATTCTTCATACTCCTTTCCTCCTAAGGCTTCACAGAAGATATTTTCACGCAAAGGCGCAAAGCCTAAACTACTGAACCATTGAACCACTGAACCTCTTAACAGCTGAACGGTTGAACCTAATTTCCTATCTTGCCTGAATGTGGACCACCATAATAATAGTTGTCCTGATCCTTTACCTCGCTGCCAATGTCATCCTCTATTTCTGGCAGGAGAAATTTCTGTTCAAGCCTGAGAAACTGCCCGCTGATTTCAACTTCAAATATCCTGACCAGGATTTTAAGGAATATAATATTGCCTCAGGCAAGGGGGTCAATATCAATGCCATACACTTCAAAATTGAAAAGCCACGAGGAGTCGTTTTTTATCTCAAGGGCAATTCAAGATCGATCAAGGGCTGGGGCAAATTTGCCATTGACTTTACGAGGCAGGGCTTTGATGTGGTGATGATGGATTATCGGGGGTTTGGGAAAAGCACGGGACGGCGCACCGAAGGAGGGATCAAGAAGGACCTTCAAACGGTATATGACCTGATCAAGGAACAGGTGGCAGAGAAATATATAATACTCTATGGTCGTTCAATGGGTTCCGGGTTTGCAGCAAAACTGGCTTCATTGAATAACCCGCGTATGTTAATCCTGGAATCGCCATTTTACAGTCTTACCAAACTGACTACCCGGTTTGTACCATTCATGCCCATGTCGCTGATTATGAGGTTTCCAATCCGTACCTACACGTATCTGAAATACGTTAATTGTCCCATCAAGATTATTCACGGAACCAGCGATAAACTCATACCATTCAAAACTTCAATCACACTTTCAAAAATCCAACCGGACCTCACCAGGCTTTATTCCGTTATCGGTGGTGGTCACAATAACCTTCACACCTTTGAGGAATATCACAGGATGATGGAGGAGATATTACAATCTAAATTACCCGGAGCGGTAAATCCGGAAGAAACCAGTTTGAATTTCAAGAGAAAAGGAACGAAAATTGTGACTGACAATAAATAGTGAGACGAGTGATCATAGTCTTTTCCATCCTGGCAGGGGGTTACCTGATTGCCGCCATTCTACTTTCCCTGTTCCAGGAAAAACTGATCTTTTTGGACGAGGTGCTCGATCCCGCATTTCAATACCGCTTTGTCAGTGAATTTGAAGAGATTAACCTGATTACTCCCGACGACGGATCTATCAATGCATTGCACTTTAAAACCGAAAATCCAAGGGGGATTATCATCTATTACCACGGCAATGCCGGAACGCTTGAAAGATGGGGGCACATAGCTGATGATTTTCTTAAGTACGGATATGACGTAGCAGTAATGGATTACAGGGGTTATGGAAAGAGCACCGGAAAACGAACTCAGAAGACCTTACTACAAGATGCGGTCAGTTTCTACGATCATTTTATTGAAGAATTCGGCGAAAGCCGAATGGTGCCATATGGAAGGTCTATGGGTACAGGAATGGCTTCCTGGGTTGCATCTGTACGAAAACCAAAAGCGGTGATCCTTGAAACACCTTACTACACCTTAACTTCACTGGTTCAAAGCAAATTCCCCGTATTCCCCGCAGGTCCGGCCCTTCGCTTCAAGTTCAACAGTAAAAAATACCTCGAATCAGCGTCTTGCAAGGTTCATATCTTTCATGGGACCGAAGATATCGTAGTACCCTTCAGACATGGTAAAAAACTATACGACCACCTGGGACCGGAAAAAGCCTCACTTTATGCTTTTGAGGGAGGTAGACATAGCAACCTGGGTACTTATGAAAGCTTTTGGGAAGAGATTGAAAAGATTTTGAACTAGCTTTTCATTATCTTGAAACGGTATGGGCAATAATAAGAAAAGCAAGTTCACCAGAAGGCAATTCATCGGGACGGGAGCAGTAGCAGCAGCCGGCTTTACCATAGTTCCAAGGCATGTATTGGGAAATGGTTATCGCGCACCTAGTGATACTGTAAATATCGCGGGAATCGGCGCAGGAGGAAAGGGTTACAGTGATGTAAAAGAGTGTTGGGGCAATGGAATCTCAAATGTAGTAGCCTTGTGCGATGTAGATGACAGGCAGTCTGCCAGGCTTTATGGTGATTTTCCGAAAGCCGCTAAATACAAGGACTTCCGGGTGATGCTGGATAAGCAATCCGACATCGATGCAGTAACTGTATCCACTCCCGATCATACTCACGCTGTGGCGGCTATGGCGGCCATGCAAATGGGGAAACACGTCTATGTCCAGAAACCTCTGACACATAATATCTATGAAGCCCGTATGCTCACAGAAGCTGCCCGGAAGTACGGGATAGTAACCCAGATGGGAAACCAGTACGCATCGGGTGATGGCACCCAAAAAACTGTGGAATACATTAATGCCGGATTAATTGGCAACGTTCACACTGTCCATGCCTGGACCAACAGGCCGGTATGGCCCCAGGGTATACCCAAACCGACCGGGGAGCATGATATTCCGGCCGAACTAGATTGGGACCTGTGGCTGGGACCCGCGAACATGAGATCTTATAATCCCGCTTACCTTCCTTTCAAATGGAGGGGATGGTGGG
The DNA here is from genome assembly GCA_024638265.1 of Flammeovirgaceae bacterium. GTDB lineage: Bacteria > Bacteroidota > Bacteroidia > Cytophagales > Cyclobacteriaceae > JAHEKQ01. The sequence continues at coordinate 18,071 of JAHEKQ010000007.1, read as the reverse complement.
ATTTTGGCACCGGGGCCTTAGGAGACATGGCTTGCCACATTGTAGATCCCGCCTTCAGGGCACTTAAACTCGGACATCCTGTTTCCGTAGAGGCTAATGTAGCAGCAGTCTATGCCGCTGATTTTGCAGAGGCATATTATCCCGACAGTTGTCCACCGGCCTCAAAGATTGTATTCCATTACCCGGAACGCGATGGACTTCCACCTGTGAAACTGGTATGGTATGACGGTGGAATGAAGCCCGACCGCCCCATTGAACTCAGTGGTGAGGATATGATGGGTGATTGGTCTGGAGGACTCATCTTTGAAGGTAGCCAGGGAAAACTCATGACAGACTCCTACGGCAACAATCCAAGGCTCCTCCCCCTATCAAAAATGGACGATTTCACTCCTCCGCCGGAAACCCGTCGTCGAATCAAAGAGGGGCATTATCAAAACTGGATCCAGGCCATTAAAGGCGAGGTGGATTCCACTACTTCAGACTTCGAAATAGCCGGCCCGTTAACCGAGACCATTCTGATCGGGAACCTGGCCCTTCGGTCATATAGCAACCGAAAACTCCGCGAGGGAAAGAAACCCGGCGACTGGAACGCCTGGGAATACACCGGCAGAAATATGCTCCACTGGGACTCCGAAAATTTGAAGGTGACCAATTATGATGAGGCGAATGAGTTTGTAGGAAGAGAATATAGGCAGGGCTGGGAATTGGGTAGTGGAAAGTAGAAAGTAGAAAGTAGAAAGTAGAAAGTAGAAAGTAGAAAGTAGAAAGTAGAAAGTAGAAAGTGTTTAGTTTAAGTGTGTTGAGTAAAATCACTCAATTTAATCAAACGCTTTCATCGAATTTAAGTCTTCAGAGCTGTTTTCAGTATTAACATATGGTTTTATATCCGCGATATAATTGATATTGAGGTATGAAAAAATATCAGCTTGAAGACCGAATAGTGGAATTTTCAATCTCAATTATTGAAGTAGCAAAAACATTTGAAAAAACCGAAGTTGGAATCTATCTACAAAATCAAATAATACGATCGGCTTTGTCTTCCGCCTTAAACTATGGAGAAGCAAAAGGTGCTGAATCAAGGCGAGACTTTATACATAAATTGAAATTATCTTTGAAAGAATTACATGAAACCTCAATGAACTTAAGAATTATTGCAGGTAGTAATCTATCTAAAAGATCTCAACGTATTGGAAGTGCTCAAAAAGAATGTAAGGAATTAATCGCAATGACAACCCAATCGATCCTAACTGCTCAAAAGAATTCAAAGCAAATAAGGTGAGTACTCATCCCTCATCCCTCATCCCTCATCCCTCTTTTCTACTTACTCATAACTAAATACTCAACACTCAACACTTTCTACTTTCCACTATTCACTTCTTCTTGCGAAGCAAGAAGAAAGCCTTTCTGAAACTCCTCCAAATCACCATCCAACACATTCTGCACATCAGAGCGTTCGATGTTGGTTCGGGCGTCTTTTACCAATTTGTAAGGGTGTAGGACATAGTTCCTTATCTGGGAGCCGAAATCAATCTTCATTTTACCACTCTCAATCTCGTCACGGGCGGCATTGCGCTTTTCAATCTCACGCTGGTAAAGCTGTGATTTCAGCATTTTAATGGCTTTTTCCTTATTCTGCAGCTGTGACCTCTCCTGTTGACATTCAATGATTATTCCACTGGGGTCGTGGTGAAGCCGGACTGCGGTTTCCACCTTGTTGACATTCTGCCCACCTTTTCCGCCGGATCGATAGGTATCCCATCGTATATCGGCAGGATTAACTTCTATCTCGATGGTGTCATCTACCACGGGGTATACATATACAGAAGCGAACGAAGTATGCCTTCGCCCCCCCGAATCAAATGGGCTGATCCGTACCAGCCTGTGGACCCCGATTTCAGATTTGAGGAATCCATAGGCAAAATCACCTTCCACTTCCAGCGTGGCAGACTTAATTCCGGCGGTATCCCCGGCCTGGTAGTTAACCTGGCGGACCTGGTATCCGTTTTTCTCTGCCCACATAATATACATACGGTTGATCATATCAGCCCAGTCCTGGCTTTCGGTTCCACCAGCACCGGGATTAATCTCGATCATCGCGCTCAACTGATCCTCTTCATTGCTGAGCATCTTTTTGAATTCCAATGCTTCAAGGTCCTTAACGGCCTTATCATAAGCTGCATCCACCTCACTTTCCTGGACCTCATCTTCCTGGAGAAACTCAAAAAAAGTATCTACGTCATCGACAAGAGTCTGAACTTTATCGAAGCTCTCCGTCCATACTTTTTTAGATCGTATCTGGTGGAGTACTTTCTCCGCTTCTTTGGGGTCATCCCAGAACCCTGGCTGGGCAGTGACGAGTTCCTGGTCTTCTATCTCGGCAACTTTGTTATCGTAGTCAAAGGTACCTCCTCAAGGCATTAACGCGAGCCTTTAAATCTTTCAGTTGGTCTGTGGTCATGATTAAAAAATTTCTGTAAAGGTAATATATTTGGAGGAGCTAAATAGTGGGTAGGTCATAAGAATAATTATGTAATTAATCCTAAGATAATTATGTAATATAGATTCATCACTTATTGGTATATTTGGATACTTTTTTTTAGAAGAAACATGTACTGGTACCGATTTTTGACGCTCTCATTGGCTTTGGTTGCCGTCTCAATCTCTTACTCCCAGACTTTCACAAATGTCACGGGAACAGGTGCTGAGATAGGTGGGAACAAGGATGGAGGAGCAGTTTGGGGAGACTTTGATAACGATGGTGACCTTGATCTGCTCATTAATACCAGTCAAAACAATACTGCTGGCAGAACAAGACTTTTACAGAGTGATGGCGCGGCAAATCCCAGTTTTACTGACGTCACGAATACCCTGGCAAGCGGAATAAATGATGTCCTTGCAGATCGTTCAATAATCTGGGGAGACCTCAACAATGACGGGAACCTGGATTTCGTAAGAAATACATTCAACAGGGTGGAGATCTATATTAATCGTGGTACCACCAGCACACCCAATTACATGTTTGGCGTTGGGGCCGGAATGACTCCCAACTACACATTCCGCCATATGGTTCGTAATGGATGCTCCCGCGGAGATGGGATGAATGTAGAAGGGGTGGCCTTTCTGGATTATAACAATGACGGATGGATGGATATGATACTGGAGAACGGGGAATGTGGTATCGATGTAATAGAAAATATGCAACAGGATGCCACAGCCACCATTAATGTCACTTTCGATGACGGCACATCAAATAATGACACAGAAGCTACTACCAATGGATTTTTCCATCATATAAGCGGCACTACCACAGGTTTCCCGTTGATTGCCGGTAATGGGGATTTTATGTCTACTGGGGACTATGATGGTGACGGGTATGTGGATGTAATCGCACGAAAACCCACCGGAACGAGCGTTCGCGACCTGTGGAAAAATGATGGAGATGGTACCTTCTCAGCTAATACATCAATTCCCGACGATGCATCTACCAATGCAGCCAATGCCAATAAAGGGGGTGTGATCTTTTGTGATTTTGACAGTGATGGAGATCTCGACCTTTATTGGTCTGACGGGGGAACCAACCAAATATGGTTACAAACTTCCGCAGAGAACTTTGTTGCCACTGCAAAGCCCACTCTGCCCTCAAATGACATTGATGGTTGTGCTTGTGCTGATGTTGATGGGGATGGGGATATAGATATGTTCCTTGGCAGTGGCGCGGGTAATAGTTACCTGTACATTAATACGACATCAAGTCCCAACAGTGTGGCTGACCTCAGTTTTACACGTACCGACATCGCAGTAAACGCCAACTGTGAAGGAGTTAACCTTGTGGACTATGATGATGATGGGGATTATGACATCTATATCAATGTCAATGGAGCTAATAACCAGATTTGGGAGAATGATTTATGTGACCTGGGCACCTGCGATTTTCTAAGAGTTTTCATTGAAGACTGCATAGACGGAACTATGGGAACCAGGCCGGTAGTAGGGGCTGAAATGGTGATTAAGGATGACATGGGAAATATTGTAGCGATTGGTCAAAGTGGAAGTACCGCTGCGGGTCATGGTGCGCAAAATCCTCCCTCTGCCATTTTTTACCTCCCCGATATGACTTCGGACTATACTATCGATATCACATTTCCTGAAAAGAACGGAACCGTTGAAACCTATTCATATACTTTTGATGCTTCAACAATCGTGGATAATACCCTGACACTCACAGCGGTAAACGGAACCAATGGCTCTTCCTGTGATTTCTCAGTACTTCCCATCGTGCTGGAATCCTTTGAGGCTAACAATGACGATGAAGGTATTCGCCTTGATTGGGTAACCTCTTCTGAATTGAATAACGAATATTTTGAAATTCAGCGTTCCAGTGATGGCCTGAAATTTCAAAAAATAGGTGCCATGGATGGCAGGGGCACCACGGATGTTACTACCACCTACTCATTTCTGGATGGAAATCCGGGGCAGGGCGTTAACTATTATCGTTTGAAACAGTACGATTTTTCAGGTGAGTTCTCTTATTCCCGGATTGTAGCGGCATTTCATAATATGAAAGAGGAACTCGCCATATTCCCCAACCCCGCAACCGATTACCTATCCCTATACTTTGGGGACAAGTTCAGCCGGACTGAAGTCTCCCTTACTCTAATTTCATCTGACGGAAAAGTAATCTGGGAAAACCAGGTAAGTGCTCCCCAAAGAGAGTTGCGAATCAACCTGTCGTCTCCCCCAAGAGGAACATTCCTGCTTCAAATATCTAATCAATACTTCCAGACTTCGAGGCAGGTTAAGTTCAGGTAGAGATTCTGATGTCTAGTAAATTGGTCCTTCTGCCATAAAAGCCATGAACTATGCTGATGTTATAAAAAACATGAAGGCCTCGGGAAGCCCGGAGACCGTTAGGAAAAAGGCAGAAAAATTTGGGATCAAGGCCGAAAACACCTTAGGTATTTATCACAAAGAGCTCAATGCCCTGGCAAAAGAAATCGGTAAAAACAGTGAGCTCGCTATTGAACTATTTAACAGCGGGATTTACGAAGGTCGATTGCTTTGTGCAAAGATATTCAAGCCCAGTGACTTGACAGAACCCCTGATGGAACAATGGGTCTCAACTTTTGAGAACTGGGAAGTTTGTGACAGTTTTAGCATGGGGGTATTTGCGAGGAGTAAGTTTGCTCTGCCTAAGATTCGGGAGTGGACAACAAGAAAACCAGAATTTGAAAAGAGGGCCGGATTTGCTACCATGGCCGCTTACTCCATAGCGGATAAGGAATCAGGTAATGGACTGTTCCAGGAATTTTTTGAAATAATTATCAGGGAGTCAGAAGACGAGCGGCTCTATATAAAAAAGGCCGTCAACTGGGCCCTGCGTAGTATTGGTAAACGAAACATAGACCTCAAGAAGCAAGCTGAAATTATTGTGGAAGAGCTTGTCAAGTCGAACAATAAAACGGCTTCCTGGATAGGCCGGGATGCAATGAAAGAATTTGGAAGGGAGAATCTCAGATTGTCTGATTATCCGCGGAAATTATATCGGAGTTAATGATTTTTAATAAGAACTACTTGTAGATCATGAGGATAGTAATATTCACTTTTTTTGGAGCTGTATTATGTTTCAGTTCAATTGCCGGCACCGATACCTTATCTTATAAGAAATTAATACAATATCATGCTGATAGTAACCATTTTGAAGGGACAGTCCTCATTGCGGAAAAGGGCAAAATAACGCATCAATCGTTGGTGGGATTCCGGAATATCGACCGGACTGAAGCAATAACCGACAACACGAAATTTGGGATTGCCTCCATCACTAAAATGTTTACGGCTATCCTGATTCTTCAACTCATTGAAGAAGATAAACTTGGCCTCGATTCCAACCTTAAGCAACTGCTTCCCCAGTATGATATCCCCAATGCGGGGAAGATAACTATCCACGATTTAATGCTGCACATTTCAGGATTACCTAATGAATCGGATATGATTTTCCTGTCTCCTAAAAATCCTGGAGATTTCGTAAGGCAGACATTAAAGAATAAGAAAAACCGGTACGGCAGTTTCAACTACGCCAATATCGACTACATACTTCTGGGATTGATCATCTCAGAAATCACAGGAAAAAGCTGGGAGGAATCAATTGAAGAAAGGATCATTCAGAAATTCGGTATGGGAAATACCGGCTTTCTTAACAAAGGTGATTACCCTGATAATTTTGCCTATACGTTCAGGTACGAGGATAAACAAGGATTCAAGGAAGACCCTCTATTTCATATTGAAAATTACTGGGCTGCCGGCAATATGTTCTCCACGGCAGCAGATCTTCTGATACTTGACCAGGCCCTACATGGAACCGAATTACTTGCTGAATCCAGTAAAAAACTCCTATATACTTCCTATCCTGAATATAATTATTCAGGTTACAGCGTATGGACATACAACTACCCCTTTGCCGAAGGAAGCCCAAGAATAATGGAGCGTCGGGGTGGTATACTTGGTTCCAATTCAGTACTGGTCCGATTCCTGGATTCAAATAAAACTTTGATTATTCTGAGCAATAACGATCAATTTAACCCTGATTCCTTTGGGGACAGCAACAACCTTAAGGAAGCCCTGATCCAGGCTATGGAAGTTGGTAATTAAGATTTAAAAGGGCAGGAATAGCTAAAATTATTAATTTAAGGATATAATTTCTCTAACTATGATATATAGATTCGCACTTCCCCTTATCATCCTGGCATTGGCTGCCTTTGGATGTGAAAATTCAACAGATACCGCTGATGCTGAAGAAAAAATCCGGGCTTCCTGGTCAGATTTTATCGACAGCTGGAATAAAATGGATGCACCGGGAGTAGTTGAAATTTATATGGAAGATGCCCTTAATGTGCCTCCCGGGATGGACGCCTGGAATGGCAAAGCTGAATTGGAAGAATTCTACAGTTCGCTTTTCAACGACCACCTGAGCTCACATTATACGCATGAGATCAAATCCCTTGAAATTAGCAACAACTCGGCCGTAGAATACGGTGAGTTTACTGTCGAATGGGAACGACTGGATGAATCTACCTGGACCTTCCGGGGAAGAAGTATGACTCATTGGGTTAAAACCGATGACGGGGATTGGAAGATTAAAACATTTGTATTCAACAACCCCCCTGAAGAGTAACGGGAATGAAAAACACCCGATTCTTATTTCAAATTTTTACTGTTTTAATTTTTAGATTTTCCATTCCGGGAGCAGAGGCACAAGTAGCCAGTGACAACGAACTCTATAAGACGCTCAAAATTCAGGACAGTACTTTTTTTGAAAGGGCATTTAACCGTTGTGATATTGAGTATTTGAAGTCCTCAATCACAGATAATCTCAGATTCTATCACGATCAAAGTGGAATTACCAACAAACAAGGTTTCTTAGAAAGTACAGCAAAAAATATTTGCGGTGACCTTATCCGTAAACCCATAAGAAAAGTCCGGACTTCTACCCTGGAAGTTTATCCCCTATATAATAATGGTGTCCTGTACGGAGCAATTCAATCAGGTTATCATGATTTTTATCTGAGAGAAGAAGGCAAAGAAGATCTTTGGACGAGTAAGGGACTATTTACTCATGTGTGGCTCTTAGAAGATGGCCATTGGAAGCTTGACAATGTCCTAAGCTTCCAACACAGCAGTCAAAAGGACTAAGTTAAAACTGTTAGTTGTTAGCTGTTAGTTTCCCGTTAGCTCCTCCGGCAAACCCACTATTTCAACCTTCTTCCTCAGCCCTACTTTAAACCATCTACCCCTGAGCCAGTTGATAAGGAAAGCACTTGCGACCAGTCCTCCAGCCGGAACCCACAGTCCGGCATCAGATTGAAACTTTCTGTTCTGAACAATACGGGAATTCAAGGCCTCCAGAGCCACGTATCCCACTCCACCAATCGCCAGTGTCCAATGATTCTGGGATTTCTTGTCACTGACATCAACAGCTACAATCTTGCTGACGGGAATGAATCCGGAATAAAAACGAATGGTACTGTCATTGGGGATGTCGACGATATAGCCACGGCTTACATTCTTCTGGCCTTCCAGACGGAAGGTCATTTCTTCCCCGATGTAGAAATTGAAAACCTTTTGCTTTCCGAAGGTCCTGAGTTGAATATGAGACTGCGAATAACCTGAAACAGCCGAGAACAGCAGGATCACTAATATGGTAGAAACCCTGTACTTACCGATCATTAAACCCTATAAATCCAACCGAACTTATCTTCCACCCTGCCCTCTTTTATATCCTGAAGGCGCTTAGCCAGGGAGGCACTGATATTTCTTTGAGACACATCCGGCAATGTATAATCAGTTCCCTCATGACCAATCACAGAAATTGGAGCTACAGTTGCCGCTGTGCCTACTCCGAATGCATCCTGCATCCTTCCTTCCTTTAAGGCTGAAACTACTTCATCTACCGTGATCTTCCGCTCCTCGGTAGGATAACCCATATCCCGTGACAATGTGAGAATACTGTCCCTGGTAATCCCTGCAAGAAGGGTGTCGGTCAGTTCCGGAGTTATCACCTTGCCATCAATGACAAACATCAGGTTCATCGTCCCGGCTTCTTCAATGTATTTATGTTCCTTGGCATCGGTCCAGATCAACTGCTGATAGCCCTCATCCATGGCAAGTTTTGTTGGATACAGGGCGCCGGCATAATTACCGGCTGCTTTTGCGTATCCGGTTCCGCCCTCTGCCGCCCTGACAAATTCAGTTTCGATTTTTACTTTCACAGGTTGGCTGTAATACTTGCCGACCGGCGTTGTTATGATCATGAATTTGAATTCATCAGAAATCCTGATCCCGATGAACTCCTCAGAACAATAGGTAAAAGGTCTTACATACAGCGAAGTACCACTTCTATCAGGAATCCAATCACTATCCAATTGAAGTAGGCGTGACATCCCTTCCATGAATATTTCTTCCGGAACTTCGGGTATACAAAGCCTCTTTGATGATCGATTGAGTCGGTGAAAATTATCCAACGGCCTGAATAAAACGGGGTCTCCCTGCTGATTTTTGTAAGCTTTCATACCCTCGAATACGCTTACACCGTAATGCAGCGCTTGAGAGGCCGGGCTGAACTCCATATGCTTATATGGAAGAATCTCAGGGTTTCTCCATTCACCACCCTTGAATTCCGCCTGGAACATATGATCGCTGTATAGGCGGGCAAACTGAATATTATCCTGGTCCAGTTGGTGGATCCTTGAATTTTCTGTCTTATGAACTTTTATATTGAGGGCTTCGACCATTTTAATCTTTATTAGGGCTACAAAAATAGATAATAATAGCCTAACGGAAAACCCTATCGAACTACTTTGCCGTGGGCAGCCTGGTAAGCAGTTTCATAAAACCGGAGCAGTTTGCTCCAATCAAATTGCTCCGAAAGATCTTCGGCTTTGGACCGGATCACAATCCTTTCCCTCCTTGAACGGCTTACAAACTCGAACATCATGTCTGCAAGTTCCCGAACATACTCTTCCCGGGACTTCTTGTAGCGCTCCAATACGTAAACCCCGCTCTCATCATGCTTCTCCAGGTTCTTCACGGTATAATCCCCAAAACCACTAAGATCTGAGGTAATGGTGGGCACACCCAGGGCAATGGATTCCAATGGGGTATATCCCCACGGCTCATAATAACTGGGAAATACTCCCAGGTGACATCCACGAACAAAATCCTGGTATTCTATACCGAAAAGGGGATTTGTTGGACTGATGAAATCCGGGTGATAAACTACTTTTACTCGATCTTCCGGGCTGTTAATTAAACTGTTTTCCCTCAGGTACTTAAGTATTTCATCACTCATATCGTCGACGAGGTTATGGGTGACGATGATTGGCCAGCGGTTACCCTTCCATGACTGAAGTGTCCTCCTATAGCGCAACCTCCAATAGTCATCCACCAAGGCATTCAAATCGGGGAGTCTCAAGTCCTTCTTGTCAGAGGCGGCAGCCATATTAAAAAGCCGGGAATCGATTTGCTTGGTGATTTCCTCACAATTATGCCGTATCTCCTCCATGACCCCCCTACTTTGGAGTACGTCGGGATTGATGGACCAAACCGGACGTTTGGTTATGAAAAACATGACCACATTGGTTTTCTGTTTTTCTTTTATCATCCGCTGATTCAGAAGTTTTAAGGCCTCAAGTGTGATATCAAATCCTTTGTTGAGGAATTCAAATCTCCCACTGGTAAAGAAATAAAGCGTGTTGTCGAGATCGAACGAGTAGCTCTGGAAGAAATGGCCCATCACAAACTCGTGAATCTCTTCCTTATACTTCTGATGAAGGTTCTGTACTTCATGGTATGCGATAAATCGCTCAATATTTAGTCCATTCGGTACAAATCCATCGGGTTCCTTCCCGAGCAGGTATTTGCATTCCCGCCCGGTCACCTCGCTGACCGTAGTAAACACATCTGATAACTCCGCCCCTTTCCTCTCGATCTGAACCATAGGGAGGATATAATATTTTCTTGCCTCAGCTTCCCAATCGTATTTTGGAAGTTTGCTGTAGAAATCCTGTTCATTCATTGCAAGGTACCTCCCCAGCAATGTGGCATGAGTGGTAAAAACAGTTTTGACAGGCCACCTTCGTTTCTTCAAATCGAATGCAGGTATTATACTCATCCACTCATGAAAATGAATAGTCACAGGAATTTTCTCCTTGTTTCGGCTGTGTACCAGGGTTATTAGCTCTGAAACCAGCGAGTTAAAGGCCAGTACCTGATTGTAAAGGTCGTCTCGTTCCCTGATTTCGATGCCATGATCCTTGGCCAACTTTTGTTTGGTCTCGTCCAGCTTGGGATATCCATCCATGGGATCCAGGAGGATTACCTGTGGACGTCCTGTAACAAGCCACCTGCCGTACCGCACATTGTAACCCTTCTTCCGCAAAGCACGCGCTGCCTTCCCGTAAACATTATCTGCCCGCTTGATATCTTCAAATTCTGCATCGATATCCTTATTGACCAGCGGACCAATAAGGCAGTAATTATCCCCCCACTTATCAATTACCGACCTAATCTTCGACCTGACAACAGTATAAATTCCACCCACCTGGTTACAAACCTCCCAGGCAGACTCCATAAGCAGGGTATCATGAAGAGGTATCCTCTTTGCCGGTTTTTTTGCAGGATTGGATTTTTTGTCTTCAGACATACGATGATTCAATTATTAGTAAGCAACCGAGGACGACAATACAGTGAAATATGAACAAAAAAACTCTCCTGCCCAAAAGGACAGAAGAGTTTTCATCATGATTTTCAGTTTTTCTGTAAAGGTTCATAGTCCTTGAAAGGACTAAGGTCAAGTTTCTCGATTTCTGATCTGAATTCCGGCCATACTGTTGAGTAGAACTCATTAACTTTATCGATCATTGTTTCCAATTCACCACCAAAGTGCCCATAAACTCGTTCCTCGGTTTCGCCCGGGGCATGATATCCGGACCTTATATACCGGTAGGCATTTGACAGGTATCTACTGAGGTTGGGATTTGGATCTCTGGGAGATGCTTGTCCACGGGATTGCCTGCCGAACATCTCGTCCTGAAGTGAGGTGATAGAATCCTTAACTGATTTAACTAAATCCCTACCACTCTTAAATTCATTACCTTTTTTGCCTTTTAGCTCACTTTCATAATCGTTGACTATTTTAAGCGATTCTGAAAGCCTGCGAGCAGCGCTTGCCGCCAATTCCACATCGGATTCAAGGCTCTTAAGCATGTCATATTTCGCGCGAACATCGTTCATATTAATATCAAGTCTTGGATCCATTTTAACTTCCAATACGGTAGTGTCCTTTTGATCTCCAAAACTCATAACCAGGGTATATTCACCCGGCAATGCAAAGGTACCTCCAGGTTCCCCACGCCCTCCAAATCTTCCGCGTCCGCCACCACGTGAGGGCCTCCTTACCCCTTTTTCATCCATAAACCAGGCTGTCCTGTGCAAACCATCCTTTTCAGGGGTTTTCCATTTACGGGTCCGAATCCTGGTTCCATCATTTTTGTAAACTTCAAGCGTAATCGAATCGTAATCGACTTTTGCCTTCACTGTAGTATCGGTCATTTGTGCAGGTGGCGAATTCCTTCCCCGCCTTCTCCTGTTGGTATTTTGCTGGACTGGTGCACTTTCCTTTTCCTCCCTGTTGATGTAATAACTGATCATTGCTCCACGCATTCTATTCTCACCCTGGAAAGTAGCATCGGCAGCAAATCTTGTTCCTGCAGGTTGTTGAGTTTCAGTCTGGTATCCTGTGGGTGGTTGAAACAAGTGCAGTTTTTTATCCAGGAGTCCAACGCCTTCTGAAGCGAGCTCACGTAAGGGGCGTATATCATCCATCACATAGAAAGCCCGTCCAAATGTACCAATCACCAGGTCGTGTTCCCTTGGATGTATTACCAGATCCATGGTGGAAACGGTGGGGTAATCGTTCGTCCAGTGATTCCAGTTGCTTCCCCCGTCGATAGAAAAGTATAATCCATATTCCGTACCGAGAAACAAAAGGTTCCTTTCAACGGGATCCTGTACAAGGGAAAGGCAATATCCCCATACCTTTTGCTCGTTGACCAAAGATCTCCAAGTCGCCCCGTAATCTGAAGTATAGAACAAATAGGGCTTGAAGTCGAAGTTCCGGTAGTTATTTACTACAACAAAGGCTTCCCCTGCATCAAATTTTGAGGCCCTGATCTGAGGTACCCAGCCATTGGTGGGCATCCCGGGAATTGTAATTTTTTGCCAGGAAGCTCCTCCATTTCGGGAAATTTGAACATTTCCATCGTCCGTTCCTGCCCAGATCACTCCATTCTGCACTGAACTCGGTTCAATGGAAACTATGGTCGTATAGTTTTCGGCTCCGGTAGCATCTATTGTAAGACCGCCACTCATATGCTGCTTTTGCTTATTGGGGTCGTTGGTGGTGAGATCAGGGGAGATGATTTCCCATGTCCTCCCCTTATCGGTACTTTTATGGACAAATTGACTACCGTAGTAAATGGTGGCATTATCAAACGGATCCTGTGCAAGTGGCGCATTCCAGTTAAATCTCAATCTCATGTCAGGATCGGGATGTGTGGGACGAACCGTTGTAGAATTGCCAGTGACCCTGTCATACCGTGCTACATTCCCACCCTGTGACATGGCATATCCATACCTGCTATCGTCAGGGTCGGGCGAAACATCAAATCCATCTCCAAAAAGTACTTCCTGCCAGTAGGAATTCCTGATGCCCTGTGTTTTGAGTACATAGGCCGGCCCGGCCCATGATCCATTATCCTGCATTCCACCGTAGACATTGTAGGGGAACTCCATATCAACCGCAACATGATAGAATTGTCCAACGGGAAGGTTCTCGATAAATCTCCAGGTCTTCCCACCATCGCGGGTAATATTCAGCCCACCGTCATTGCCATCGATTATGAAATTCGGATCCTCCGGATGAATCCACCAGGCGTGGTGATCCGGGTGAACGTGGGAATACGGCAGGAGCGTACTCCATGATTCCCCACCATCTTCTGACATGTTTACAATTGAGAATAATGAATATATCCTATTCTCATTTTTGGAATCGACATAAATGTCTGAATAGTAGAAAGGCCGGTTGCCTATCTCACCTTTATCGTTAATCTTTTTCCAGGAATAACCTCCGTCTTCAGAGCGGTAAAAGGCGTTCTTTTTGGATTCAACCAGTGCATAAACTCTTGAGGGTTTGCTGGGTGCAATAGCGAGCCCTACGCGGCCCAAATCACCTTTTGGCAATCCATCATCCTCACCCAATTTCTTCCAGTTATCTCCGCCATCAACTGTAATGTAAATCCCGGAACCGGGCCCTCCTGACTTAAAATTGTAGGGTGTCCGCCGGTGCTGCCACATGGCTGCAATCATTTTGTTAGGGTTAACGGGGTCAACAACGAGGTCTGCTGCACCCGTTTTATTGTCCACGAATAAAATCTTCTCCCATGTATTTCCACCATCTTTTGTCCGGAAAACCCCCCTTTCAGGGTGCTCACCCCAGGGAGATCCAATGGCAGCCACATAAACGGTATTGGGGTCGTCTTTGTGGATTATGATCCTGTGAACATTCCTTGTCCCCTCCAAACCCACCAGCTTCCAGGTCTTCCCTGCATCCAGGGACTTATATACTCCGTAACCACCGGTGATACTGTTTCTCGGATTCCCTTCCCCGGTGCCTACCCAAATTACATCCGGATTCGATTGTTGTATGGTTATAGCTCCAACGGATGCCACTTTTTGATCATCAAAAATCGGCTTCCAATCGATGCCGCCGCTGGTAGATTTCCAAAGTCCCCCTGAAGCTGTTCCGGCATAAATAATGTCTGTATCTTGAAGGACGACATCAATTGAGGTGACCCTGCCGCTCATTCCTGCCGGACCGATCGCCCTGGATTTTATTCCTTCTAATTTCGATATATCTACTTTCTGCGCTTGTATATCAAACCCAAGTAGGGCCACCAGAAAAGTTACCGTCAATATTGCTCTCATTGCTTTTTTTGTTTATTCCTCCCAGTTTTGAGAAAAGTATGCTAGGAAAAAACGGAATTTACATCAGGGGAGGATGTGATGATATGAGAGGAAAGAGATCATTCGAGCGAAAGGAATCGGACCTCCTTAAAACTGAACCTGCACATTTCATTTTCAGTCTCAATTTTTATCCGGCCTGTTTCATCCACCCCACGGATTATTCCGGTAAAGTCTAGCCCCAGTTTTTCGTCACGATATGGAAGTTCCAGGTTCAATCCATACAGTCGCTGTATGTAATCAACTTCCTGCTTTCTGGACTTGTACTGGCTATATCTCCTCTCAATGGATTCCAGAAGTCCATCAAGTATCACCTGGAGATTGTACATCTTTCCTGTAACTAAAGTCAGCGATGTCGCACCAAGTAGCGCAAAAGTGGTTTGATTGACATTTAATCCAATTCCCAGAATAGCATCGGTCAGCCGATTGCCGGAAATGGAGGTGTTTATAAGGATACCTGCTAGTTTTTTGCCCTTATATATGATATCGTTTGGCCATTTGATCTCCGCCCTTATCTGAAGGAAATTCTCTAAAAAATCTGTAATACCCAGACTTACAATTCGCGTTAGGGCAAACTGGTCGGAAGGAGTAATATTGTCAGGGTATAATAGTATCGAAAATGTAAGGTTCTGCCCGGGTTCAGTTTCCCAACTATTTCCTTTTTGCCCCTTCCCGGCATACTGTTCATCGGTTATAACCACGCACCCATTGGGATATCCTTCATGTATGAGGCGGTGGGCCACATCATTTGTTGAGTGACAAGATGGCAGATAATGTACCTTCTTACCGATGAAAACCGTGTTGGCGGGAATATTGTACAAAGTAATTTTGTATTTTTACAAGAAAACAAATTTTACTGAATGACAAAAAACAATGGGATTTCATCAGCTGAGCGTTTGAGCAGGATCGTAGTAAAGGGAATGTTGGAGAAAAAGGCTCAAGATATTGTATTGATGGATCTCAGGGAAATACCTAACGCAGTTGCGCAATTCTTCGTCGTTTGTTCCGGAAATTCTGATACTCAACTAGACGCAATCACCGATTCCATCGACAAGGAAGTTTTTAAGGAGTTGGATGAGAATCCATGGCATATTGAAGGAAAGAACAATAAAAACTGGAAGCTCATCGACTACATTGATGTAGTGGCGCACGTGTTCAAAGAAGATACCCGGGAATACTATAATCTCGAGTCCCTTTGGGGAGATGCTAAAATTGAAAGCATTGAAACTATTGAATAACACTGGCGTTATGTTTTAACGCAACAACGAAGAATTTTTTTTAAAAAGAATCAAATGGCAGACGAGCAGAAAAAGGGTGGAAATATAGGTGGTGGAAGACCGGGCAGAGGCGGTTTCCAGATTTGGATCATTGCCATGCTTATTGGTATTGTATTTATTGTCACTTTCCTCAATCGCGGAGGTGAACTCCCGCCAATTACATCGACCAAGCTTGAAGAAATGCTTAAGCAGGGCTACGTGGAAAAGCTGGTGGTAGTCTATTCCAATAACGATAAGATCGGGGCGGAGCTGCATGTATACCTCACTCCAGATGCCCTCAATAATACAAATTACCAGTCATACCGAAAGGAATCGCCCTTCGGCGGAAGTGCTGGACCTCATGCGATGATACCCATCCTTTTAACCGAGGTGGATACTAAGTACAGTAAAATGATGGAGGAAATCCCTCAGGAATACAGGGTACCTATTAATACACAAGAAAAGACAGATTATACTTCCTGGTTATTTAACTGGGGATTCCTCTTGCTACTACTTTTTGGATTCTGGTTCCTAATGAGAAGGATGACCGGTGGCGGAGGCCCCGGTGGGCAGATATTCAATATTGGTAAAAGTAAGGCAGCACTATTTGATGCTGAGAACAAAGTAAAGATCACTTTTGAGGATGCAGCAGGACTCGATGAGGCCAAGGAAGAAGTAAAAGAGATTGTAGACTTCCTGAAGAATCCGGCAAAATTCACCAAACTTGGCGGTAAGATACCAAAAGGTGCTTTATTAGTAGGCCCTCCCGGTACAGGTAAAACCCTGCTAGCGAAAGCTGTTGCCGGTGAAGCGGCGGTTCCCTTCTTTACTCTTTCCGGCTCCGACTTTGTAGAAATGTTCGTAGGAGTAGGTGCAGCAAGAGTAAGAGACCTATTTAAGCAGGCGAAGGAAAAAGCACCTTGTATAGTTTTCATCGATGAAATAGATGCCATCGGAAGGTCCAGGGGAAAAGGTCAGATGCCCGGTTCCAACGATGAGCGAGAGAATACCTTGAATAGCCTGCTCGTGGAAATGGATGGATTTTCCACCGACTCAGGGGTAATCATCCTGGCAGCAACCAACAGGCCTGACGTACTTGATACTGCCCTGTTGCGTCCAGGTCGCTTCGACAGGCAAATAAGTATAGACAAACCCGACATAGTTGGCAGGGAGGCAATTTTCAAAGTCCATCTCAAGCCTTTGAAGCTAGATACCGATGTGGATTCAAAGAAATTAGCAGCTCAAACTCCCGGATTTGCGGGAGCCGAGATTGCAAACGTATGTAATGAAGCTGCCTTGATCGGAGCGAGAAAAGGGAAACGCGCAGTAGCTATGGATGATTTCCATGACGCGATTGACCGGGTAATCGGTGGTTTGGAAAAGAAAAGTAAGATCATCTCTCCGGAAGAAAAGAAAATTGTAGCATATCACGAAGCAGGGCATGCTATCGCAGGATGGTACCTGGAACATGCAGATCCACTTGTTAAGGTAAGTATTGTTCCTCGGGGAGTGGCCGCTCTGGGTTATGCTCAATACCTGCCAAAAGAACAGTTCTTGTATCAGACTGAACAACTCATAGATGAAATGTGTATGGCTCTTGGTGGTAGAGCCGCTGAGGAGCTGACGTTTGGAAAGATCTCAACCGGTGCACTCAGTGACTTGGAGCGAATCACCAAGATGGCATATAGCATAGTGACCATTTATGGTATGAACGAGGAGTTGGGACATATTTCCTATTACGATCCCAAGCAATCCGATTATTCATTCAGTAAGCCATACTCTGAAGCCACGGCCGAAAAGATTGATGCAGAGGTAAAGAAAATCATTGGTTCGGCCTACAAACGAACTAAGGATCTTCTCAGCAAGCATCAAAAAGAACTTGAAATAGTCGCCAAGGAATTGCTTGAAAAGGAGATCATTTTCCAAACCGACCTGGAACGATTGATTGGTAAGCGGCCCTTTGAAAGGCAGACCTCCTATGAAGCATTTACTTCAGGAAATGGAAAAGGCGACAAGGTGGAAGAAAAGACAGAAGAGAAGGAGAAGGCACAAGAGATAGAAATAGAGAACGAGGATACACCAACCACCGACCCCCCTATTGTACCTGAATTAAAAGGGGTGAAGGATGAAATCGCCCCTCCCCAGGATTCAAGCGAAGCAACCAGCAATGGGGCAGAGAACGATCCGGACAAAGAGGAAGAACAGGAGGAGGAAAAGTCAAAATCTGACCAGTAATCACCTCGG
>JAHEKQ010000038.1 GCA_024638265.1 Flammeovirgaceae bacterium | reverse complement strand
TAGGGTGGATTGAGATTTAGTTCCCGATTTCGTTTTTCAATCCCATAACCCTATTTTTGCTCATCCAAAATATCAACCCATGAAATTACTTGAAGGAAAAACCGCATTAATCACAGGAGCTTCGAAAGGAATCGGAAAAGGTATTGCTGAAAGATTTGCCGAGGAAGGAGCTAATATTGCATTTACATTCTTATCCAGCGTGGAAAAAGGACAAGCCCTTGAGGCAGAACTGAAGGCCAAGGGAATTAAGGCAAAAGGTTATCGATCCGATGCTGCAGATTTTGAGCAAGCTCAAAAATTGATTGATGATGTTGTGGCAGAATTTGGAAGCCTGGACATCCTGATAAACAATGCGGGGATTACTCAAGATAACCTACTCATGAGAATGACGGAGGAAATGTGGGATAAAGTGGTTGAAGTTAATCTCAAATCCTGTTTCAATACAGTAAAGGCTGCCACAAGGACCATGATGAAGCAAAGGTCAGGCTCGATCATCAATATGTCATCGGTAGTGGGGGTCAAGGGAAATGCCGGCCAGGCGAACTATTCAGCGAGTAAGGCCGGGATTATAGGGTTTACAAAATCCATTGCCCTGGAATTGGGTTCCAGGGGGATCAGAAGTAATGCCATAGCCCCTGGTTTTATTGAAACCGAAATGACTGAAGTCCTCGATGAAAAAACCGTTCAAGGTTGGAGAGATGCTATTCCCCTTAAGCGAGGCGGAAGTCCTGAAGATGTAGCTAACGCCTGTGTATTTCTGGGCAGCGATCTCAGCACCTACATCACCGGCCAGGTGATTAATGTGGATGGGGGAATGCTTACTTAGGGGAAGTTAAAGTGCAGAGTGCAGAGTGTAAAGTGTAAATCTACAGGAGATGAAAACTTCGCGTCTTTGCGTGAAACTATATTAAGAGAAGTAAAATTGCAGATTGTAAAGTGTTAAGTCTAAATCTAGCTGAGAAGTTAAAAGTTATTTTTAACCACTTCCAGGAATGGATAGAGCTCCGTCCACTTGCGTTCCTTTACTCTCTTCATCATAAGATTTCTCATGGCTGCTGTCGTGGGAACTACCTTTCCTTCGAAGAGATCCTCTAATCCAAAGGGGGCGATTACCTCAGGATTGGGATTAATTCTAAAGGCTACTGCCGTGCAAGTTTCCACCCAATGACTAAGGGCTTCATTTATTGACCCATACGCCGCGTGTCCATGAATCTTTGCCATTCGGTTCTGATCTTTGACTGACCACTTGATGCCGTCGTGGAGCCCGGTCAGTTTTTCGGTCCAAGGTGCCTCAAGCCCACCTGTTCCATCACCCAGGTAAATCACATCGATGTCATTTAATGGAGAACGGTCATATCCAGCCAACATATCCCAGACCGCATGTCTCACGAATCCGCCACCGATCCATCCTTCATTGTTGGTCACCAAAGATACTGCCCTGAGCAACTCCATCCGCCAGGGGTCAGCCTCAATCAATCGGAGTAGGCGGGAATGATATTCGGAAGCTTCTTGTTCCATACTCAAAACTAATTCATTCTATCTTTGTGACATGTGCTTGATCTTGTTTTCGCATAATCACCACGATCAATATAAACTGGTTGTCGCCGGCAACCGGGATGAATTTTATAAGCGGCCTACTCAACCTGCAACATTCTGGGATGAATACCCACACTTATTGGCAGGGCGTGATTTAACAGCCGGAGGCACCTGGATGGGTGTTACCAGGTCCGGTAAAATCGCCATGATCACTAATTTCCGGGACCTGCAAAACATCAATCCCGATGCGCCATCCAGGGGGCATCTGGTCAGCGACTTCCTGCTCAACGGTGAACATGGTGGTAAGTATCTGGAAGATATTCCTGATAATGGCAGGGCTTACAATGGCTATAACCTGATCACGGGTACGGTAGATGAGATGTATTACCAGTCCAATTACGCAAAAGGTGTCGACAAGATAGAACCGGGTATCCATGGACTGAGTAACCACTTGCTCAATACACCATGGCCCAAGCTCGAAGCCGGCAAGGATAAGTTGGCAGAACTTCTCAATACTAACCTTACTCCCGAAAAGGCATTTGAAGCCCTCTATGATAACCACCGCTTCGAAGATGAAAGCTTACCCGATACCGGCGTTGGAATTGACATGGAGAGAATGCTATCCAGTATGTTCATTAAAAGTCCCGAATACGGCAGCAGGATCTCTACTTTTATCACGGTGGATTACAATAATCAACTCGAGTTTCACGAAAGGACCTATGATACGAGGGATTTCAGCTATGAGGACAGGAGATTCAGGTTTGAGGTTTGAGTTTGAGTGGTTACCATTATCATCTATTCTCTATTATCTATTATCTTAACTGTTAGTTGTTAGCTGTTAGCTGTTAGTTAAATTTCCTTCCTCATCCCACCGGGCAATATCCATCCTCTTATCCTGGTCAATGCATTTGGCAAGCCATTCCGGATCGTATTGAAGGTTGTGCTTCCTGAGGACTTCTTCCGGTACTCCGTCCCATACATTGGGCGTGTTACCCTTGTAGCCTAGGTCTTTGATGCCAGCTTCTGAAGTATAATATCCCGTAAGGGTAAGATTTCTCAGTAGTGAAAAGAACTTGACTCCCTGGGCCACCTCGTGAGTGGCTTTATCGGGATAGGCAATCTCATCGATCAGCTGAATTTGTTCCCCGCTTGAACAGATAGAGAATATCTTATTAAACATTCGGTTTGACCGGTTATCAAGCCACATAAGTCCTCCTCGAATAGGTAACTGGTGCTTTGGCATGTCTTTGACAATGAACTCCAGGAATTCCGGTACTCCGGCTCCCGTGGCTGAATCAGCCGATGTGGTAGAAGGCAAAATGATATCGACCAGAATGGACAATGTTTCCGCCTCAGCCTCTGTAAAAAACTGCTCTGCCTTTAACTTTTCATCAAGTTGTTTTTCCTTATAAGTACGGCCATACCCTCCTTCCTTAAACTCAGGTAGATCTTGAGTATCGATACTTATTACAGCGTCACAACCTGAAAGTGCCACTCCCCCCGCAAGGGTACCCAATAACATCGCTTTAATAGTTTCTCTCCTGTCCATATCAGATGTTTTGTTTCTTCAATTGGTCAATGATGTAATCGGAAGTCCTCCATGACAATGCCAGGATCGTCCAGGTTGGATTCTTATCTGCCTGCGATACAAAAGGTCCGCCATCCACGATAAATACATTTTTTACATCGTGCAGTTGCTGGTTCGAATTGGTTACCGATTTCGATGGATCATCTCCCATGCGTGTAGTCCCCACTTCGTGGATGATCCTGCCGGGAGCTGCAAGCCCGTAATCACTATCGGCACCGGGAGCATTGCCTAAAACCTTTGCCCCCATGGAATCAAAGATCTCCTCAAATGTCTGGTGCATGTGTTTCGCCTGGAGCCTCTCGTGATCCGACCAATTGTAATTAAACCGCAAGACCGGGATTCCCCACTCGTCGACCATAGCGGGATCTATCTCACAATAGTTGTCTTCCCGCGCAACACATTCACCTCGGCCGGAAATACCCATAAATGCCCCGTAAAATCGTCTTACGTCGTCGCGGAGTTTATCTCCGTATCCTCCGACTTCTCCCCCGATAAATTCATTGTATTCACTGACGTTGAATCCAAATCCGTAGCTGGGCATTCCCATTCCGCCCCATACTTCGATATGGTAGCCCCTGGGAAAATCCAGTTTCTTATTGTCCAGCCACCAGGGAGTATATACGTGCATTCCACCGACGCCATCTTCATTATAAATTTCGCGGTCAACAAGCTGCGGTACGAAAGCGCTTCGGCTCGAACCGGTGGAATCGTGGAGGTACTTGCCTACTACTCCGCTACTGTTTCCAAGTCCTCCGGGATGCGCCACAGACCTGGAATTCAACAGGATCCGGGCGGAACTACATGCCGAGGCCGCCAATACCACTGTTTTTGCCTTCAAGTGGTATTCCTTCCTGTCTTCTTTGTTGATATAGGATACTCCGGTTGCCTTCCCGGAAGAATCAGTAGTTACTTCCCGTACCATCGAATTGAAGAACATATCAATCTGGCCACCGTTCTTCTGGGCGGGAAATATGAGGCATGTCCCCGCGGAGAAATCAGCGTACACGCTACAGCCCCTGGCACACTGACTGCAGTAAAAACAAACGCCCCGCTCTTCATTGATTCTTTGTGTGAGGATGGATAAGCGGGCAGGTATCACGGGAACCCCGGATTTCCTGGCCGCCTTGATATAGTAAAGCTCATGCAGTCGCGGTTTCGGTGCGGGAAGAAAAAAACCGTCCGGTTCATTCCGTATACCTTCTTTGCTGCCGAACACCCCGATCAGCTGATCCACTTTGTCATAATAGGGTTTTACATCTTCATAGGTAATTGGCCAGTTATCCCCCAACCCGTCAATATCCTTTCGTCTGAAGTCATCCGGGCCGAAGCGGAGGGAGATCCTTCCCCAATGGTTTGTCCTTCCACCCAGCATTCTCGACCTGAACCAGTCGAATCGGGTACCGGGTACCGAAGTGTAGGGTTCACCCTCTATTTCCCAACCTCCATAGGCCGAATCAAAATCGCCAAACGGCCTGCGCGACGAGGCTCCCCGCCTGGGGGATTCCCAGGGCCAGCGTAGTTGTGTCCGGTATTCATCGAGCTTGGGATCAAAGAAGGGACCCGCTTCCACGAGTGCCACCTTCAGGCCGGCTTCGGAAAGTACTTTGGTAGCCATGCCTCCTCCTGCACCAGAACCGACAATGACTACATCGTACTTTTCCCCGGATTCGATTATCTGCATGGGTCAATAGGTTTATTTTGGAATATAGCGAATTCCTGAAATCCTTGGGCTGTGTAGAATTTATAAAATATTAACCACGAAGACACAAAGTTACGAAGGAGGCGATCTTTGTGCCTCAGTGCCTTTGTGGTTAAAAATTCAATTTTAACTTTTAACTTCTGCCTTCTGCCTTTTTACTTCCAAAAACCGTAAAAGGTACAGTATCATGAAAGTAATCGCCCCGTTCAAAATGATGATCTCGAAACCGAATTTATATCCCCCGAGCCATTCAGGAGAATTGAGGTTAATGATATAGGTTAGGATCGGGGATAGCAGAATCAGGGGGACCCATTTATCGGGTACCTTCCACTTACTATACATCCCGAAGGAAAAGAGACCGAGCAAGGGTCCGTACGTATACCCGGCTATTACAAATACCGCCGTGATGACACTGCGATCATTGACAATTTTAAAGACGATTATCACCAAGGCCATGACAATGGAAAAAGCAATATGAACCATGAGGCGTGTACGCTTCCGGGATTCCCTTGGCCGCTGTTCTATCTTGAGGAAATCGACACAAAAGGCAGTGGTTAAAGCAGTAAGTGCCGAATCAGCACTGGAAAATGAAGCCGCTGTAATTCCCAGCAGAAAGACCACCCCGGCGAGGACCGGAAAATTTTTGACGGCCAGTATCGGGTAGAGGTCATCCGTGTTTTGATAGGTTCCGTCCACCAATTGAAATGATCCAAGGTCGGTAAGACCCTTTTGCTGGAGATAGAGGTATAACAGTGCTCCCAGGCCCAGGAACAGCAGGTTAACGGGGACCAGGATAATACTGAACCAGTTCACATTCTTTTGAGCCTCGGGCAGATTCCGGCAGGTCAGGTTCTTCTGCATCATATTCTGATCGAGTCCTGTCATACAAATCGCGATGAACGCGCCGCTCAGAAATTGTTTGAAGAAAAAGTTGCTCTCCTTCCATTCCCAATAAAATATCTGCGAATAATCGCTTTCTGAAATTGCCGAGATCAGTTCCGTCCCCGAAAGATTCAATTCCCTACCCACCAACACGATGGTAATGATAACCGAGAGCAACATAAAGAATGTCTGCAGGGTATCCGTCCATACGATTGTTTTAATACCGGCACGGTAAGTATATAACCATATCAACGCAATAGTCACTATGACCGTAATGGCAAACGGTACACCGAAAGCATCGAAAAATGCAATTTGAAGTACTCCTGCCGCGAGGAAAAGTCGAAGAGAAGCCCCCATGGTTTGGGAGACGAGAAATATAAAAGAACCCAGTTTGTAGGTCACATCCCCGAAGCGTTCCCCAAGGAAAGTATAGATCGAAACCAGTTTCAACCGGTAGTACAGGGGCATCAGTATATAGGAAATCACGGCATAGCCCAGCAGGTAGCCCAGCACAATCTGAAAATAGGAAAATTCATTATTGCCCACCTGGCCAGGAATTGAAATAAATGTTACGCCCGAGAGGGAGGCCCCGATCATTCCGAAAGCCACCAGGTACCATGGACTGGCGCGATTTCCGGTAAAGAAGGTCTCATTGGTCGCGTTCCTCGAAGTGAAGTGAGAAATAACAATAAGTAACAGGAAATATCCCGTAATGACCGAGAAAACTAAAATGGGGCTCATAAGGCTCGGTTTTGACCGTCCAAGTTGTATTTTTTTTTTACCTTTGCCAAGCATTATGAACGTTTGGAAAGAAGAAGAATTCGTAGAGGTTGAAGAACAGGTTAAACTGACCGATCTGAAGGATCTGGTTGTTTACAATGATGACTACAATACGTTTGATCATGTGATCAAAACGCTGATGAAGGTGTGTAAACACAGCCCTGAGCAAGCAGAGCAATGCACCTATATCATTCACTATAAGGGCAAATGCACAGTGAAGACAGGTACCGTAAAGGTGCTTAAGCCCATGAAGGAGGCGATCCTTGACCA
The DNA here is from genome assembly GCA_024638265.1 of Flammeovirgaceae bacterium. Lineage (GTDB taxonomy): Bacteria > Bacteroidota > Bacteroidia > Cytophagales > Cyclobacteriaceae > JAHEKQ01. The sequence continues at coordinate 19,871 of JAHEKQ010000038.1, read as the reverse complement.
GGGGATTGACGCCAGAATCCAATAGCTTATTATGTCGCAATACCCGTCAAAATGGATGGAGGCCGCGGTAGAAGAGATATCCAAATTACCGGGAATTGGTAAAAAAAGTGCGTTGAGGATCGTGCTGCACTTGCTGAAAAAGGACAAGAACCAATCACTGGCCCTTTCAGATTCCATCAGGAAGTTGCGGGAAAACATACGGTATTGTGAACAGTGCGGAAATATTTCCGATGATACCACGTGCCAGATATGCCGCAGTCCGAGAAGGGAAAGCAAAATCATCTGTGTGGTGGAAGATACCCGGGATGTTATGGCGATTGAGAATACCGGTCAATACAACGGTCTCTACCATGTTCTTGGCGGAGTCATCTCTCCCCTGGATGGAATTGGCCCGGAAGAACTCAATATCGAGAAGTTGATCAAACGTGTCGAGGATAATCAGGAGCTGGTAACAGAGCTTATTTTCGCCCTGAGTCCCACCATGGAAGGTGATACCACTGCTTTCTATATCTCCAAGAAGGTCAAGGAACTGGGGGTTAAGATCTCTTCCATTGCCCGTGGTGTCCCCATCGGTGGCGAGCTCGAATATGCCGATGAGATTACCCTTGGCAGGAGTATTATGTCGAGGGTGAGGTATGAGGAGGACTAAAAAGCATCCTCAAAATGAGTGATTTCACCCGGCAGGATGCTGATAATATCAAAGCTTATAAAGCCCTCCCAGCCAAATTTGTCCAGGTAATAATCAGCGGCCATTTTCACATTTCTCTTCTGGATATTCGAAACAAATTGCTCCGGATAGCCGAACTCGGCGGTGCCTCGCAATTTCACTTCTATGAACGCCAAAATATCGCCCTTGGTCGCAATAAGGTCAACTTCACAATATTTATAGCGGTAATTCCTCGCCAGGATATCATAGCCTTTACCCGTAAGGAATTCAATCGCCTTCAGTTCCCCTTCTTCGCCCGCTTCCTGCTTCCCGGTCTTGCTCATATTATAAATTTAATGGATCACCTATTCGAAAATCCCCGAAACCAATGTGCCACAACTCCAATTTTTCGATATTTGAGCCATAATTGATCAGCTAATGTCAGAACCAATAAAATTCCGGCCCATCTTTAAAGACAAGATCTGGGGTGGAGAAAAGATCAAGACTGTTCTCGGGAAAGACTACAGTCCCCTGCCCAATTGTGGCGAGACCTGGGAAGTCAGTGGAGTAGAGGGTAACATTTCTGTGGTCGACGGTGGAAGACTTGACGGCAGGAGCCTCAAAGACTTAATTGAGGAACAAGGTGAAAAATTACTGGGCAAAAAAGTCTGGGACAGATTTGGCGCCGAATTCCCACTGTTGATCAAATTCATCGATGCCAATGACGACCTGTCCATCCAGGTGCACCCCGATGACAAACTGGCCGCCCTACGGCATAATTCCAAGGGAAAGACCGAGATGTGGTATGTGGTGGATTCAGAACCGGGAGCCTGGCTTTACAATGGTTTCTCCCAGCAGATTGATGGAGAGGAATACGAAAAGCGCGTTCGTGAAAATACCATCACCGATGTGCTGAAACGCGAAGAAGTTTCACCGGGTGACGTATATTTTATCCCGGCCGGCCGGGTCCACAGTATCGGGAAAGGAATGCTCATAGCAGAAATACAACAGACCTCTGACATTACATACCGCATCTATGATTTTGACCGGAGGGATAGTGAAGGGAATAGCCGTGAGCTGCATACGGTGGAATCCAAAGATGCTATTGATTATACCGTACGTGAAGAAAATCGCACTCCTTACCAACCCGTCACCGATTCATCAGTCCGGATAGTTAGCTGCCCCTACTTCGAAACAAAACTCATCGACTTGAAGGGAGAATGTGAAATAAACCTTTCTGACAGGGACAGTTTTTCGGTCCTGATAGCTGTCAATGGAAATGCTATACTTCAGTATGAGGGTGCGGAATACTCATTAAATATGGGTGAGGTAATCCTGGTTCCGGCAGAAATTGAGGGTATCAAACTTTTTACTCCTGAATTTTGTAGAGTGTTAGAGACATTTATTCCCTGATGCTAAACGCTGTTATAAATAGAGAAGTTGAATATCGTGACCTCGGTAAGATGGATTACAAGGAGGCCTGGGACTATCAAACGAAATTGTTTGAGGGTATCATTGGCGTAAAACTAAAAAACCGCCCGCTCCCCGAAGAGGAGCAGGAAATTACTAAAAATTACCTCCTTTTCGTTGAACACCCGCATGTATACACACTCGGAAAAAGCGGGGACCAGGCCAACCTCCTGATCAATGAGCAAATGCTGCGCATGCACAATGCGAGTTTCTATAAGATCAACCGCGGGGGTGACATCACCTACCATGGACCTGGTCAGCTGGTTGGCTACCCGATCCTGGACCTCGAAAACTTCTTCACCGATATTCACAAGTATATGCGAAGCATTGAAGAAGCCATCATTCTCACGCTGCGGGAGTACGGACTGGAAGGTCACAGGTTTGATGGACTTACCGGGGTATGGCTCGACCCCAACACGCCAAAAGCCCGGAAGATCTGTGCCATTGGGGTCAAGACCAGCCGATGGGTCACCATGCATGGATTTGCCTTGAATGTAGACCCCGATCTCAAGTATTTCAACCACATTGTTCCCTGCGGGATACAGGACAAGGCTGTTACTTCGATCAGCAAGGAATTGGGTAGAAAAGTCAGTCTCGAAGAATCCAAAGAAGTCGCCAGGGAAAAGCTCGCTGAAGTATTTCAGATGAAAATCTCCTGATTGACTATCTTGAAAACAAAAACTATTGAACTCCCTTTTAGATAATCTCCTGATCATTGACATTGAGTCTGTCCCCTCGGCTGAGAAATATGCGCTTATGGATGAAAGGATGCGGGAACAATGGGACAAGAAATCTACATTTCTCAGGAATGAGGATGAACTATCCAGTGCTGAACTGTTCGAAGAGAGGGCCGGAATCTTTGCAGAATTCGGAAAAATCATCTGTATTGGAATGGGGTTTTTTACCTACTCCGCTAACGAATTGCACTTTCGTGCCACCTGCCTGAAAAATCACGACGAAAAGGCCTTACTGGAGGAATTTAAACAGAACCTTGCCCGTTTCCCCGAACAAAGCCTCAAGCTCTGCGCCCATAACGGGAAGGAGTTCGATTACCCCTTCCTGTGCCGCCGAATGCTGGTCAACGGGCTTTCCCTCCCTCCTGTTCTCGATATAGGCGGGAAGAAACCCTGGGAAATTGCCCTGCTGGATACTATGGAGATGTGGAAATTCGGGGACCGAAAAAGCTTTACCTCGCTTGATCTGCTCGCAAGTTTATTCAATATCGAATCCAGCAAGTCCGATATAGATGGCAGCATGGTGGCGGATACCTATTACCGGGAAAAAGACCTCGACAAAATTGCAGGCTATTGCTCCAGAGATGTTGTGGTAACAGGCCAGGTATTTCTCCGTTTAAACCAGATGGATGCACTTCCCGTGGAGAATGTGCATTTGATCAAGGGCTGATTATCAAATCCTCTCCTATTCCTTATATTTACCACCCTCATGAGGAACGGGAATTATAAGGCCCTTTGGAGAGCGCTTCTTAAACTTAAGGATCGGGTTTATGCCGGAAATTTCACTGATGAAGTAATCCTCCCGGGAGAGATCAAGATCCGAACGAGGAAAACCGGTTCCCACTATTTTCTCAAAGATCATGAAATAGAGCGCGGCCCCCTTTCACTGGACCGGGATACCGAAAGGTTCCTGGATCTTTACCTGCCCTTTTGTTTTGTACACCTCCAGTCAGATCTGCGTAAATATGCGTGGTCTACTGCCCATTTTGCACAGACTTTGGATGGTAAAATTGCCACCCATGTCGGTCACTCCCAATGGATCGGCAACCGTGAAAATCTCGTTCACGCACACAGGATGCGGGCCATTAGCGATGCGGTAATCATAGGAGCGGGAACCCTGGAAAGGGATAAGCCTCAACTTACGGTGCGTCATGTCCCCGGCAAGACTCCTGCGCGAGTAGTTATTGGTAGCGGGGATTATGACTTCAGCTGCATGTTCGATGACGAGGCTCCGATTTATCACATCAGCACCCAGGCACCCAATGACAAGAGGATAAAACAGATTGACATACCCACAGAAGATTTTGATGATATTGACTGTAAAATGATCCTCGTCAGGTTATATGAAATGGGGATCAAAACGGTATACATAGAAGGAGGTAGTTATACTTCCTCTAAATTTCTCGAAGAAAAATTTCTCGACCGGGTACAACTTCACATTGCCCCGTTGATTGTTGGTAGTGGAATTTCCAATTTTACACTCCCGTTGAAAGACCATCTCGACCAATCCATTCAGTTCAGCCATTATGAATATTATCACATGGGGAGTGAGATCATGTTCCAGGGAGAAGTAAAGCACTAATGGCCAGGGCTCTTTGGCACGAGGATAACCAGAAGTCTGTACTCCGCACGAAAGAGTTATTGCATCAGCCGGGTTATATCCGGGTTAATTCACTTTACAGTTTTATCTCACAGGGAACCGAAAGATCCGTAGCCCTGGGACAAGTTCCATATTCGGCAAAAGGAATAATGGAAGTGCCATTTATGGAAGGCAATCTGCAACTACCCTGTACCTACGGTTACAGTCTTGCCGGCATCGTAGTCCAGGAAGACCATCCCCTTCATGGAAAATCAGTTCAACTTATGCATCCCCACCAGGAGGTAATCGAGGTTCCTGAGTCAGCACTCAGGGCAGTGCCTGAAGACCTCGATATAAAGAATTCAATACTCGCTGCCAATATGGAAACTGCCGTCAATGCTGTCTGGAATGCAAGCCCGGATAAAACCGAAGACGTCCTTTTGATAGGCTTTGGCAGTGTTGGGGCCTTAACTGCGATTGCCATTCAAAATATGACCGGTAATCGTGTGGTTGTTTCCGATACAATTGATTATCGAAGAGACAGAGCAACCAAATTGGGTTTGGAAACCTGGGATGGTCAAGAAAGCTTTCCCCTGATATTTCATTCTACCGGAAGAGCCACGGGCTTACAAACTGCTATCGACCATTTAAAAGATTACGGACGTGTGATTGAGTTGTCCTGGTATGGGGTTAAACCTGTATCACTTCAGCTTGGAGGGAGCTTCCATTACGGCAATAAACGAATCATCAGCTCCCAGGTATCGAGTATACCCCCTCACATGAAAGGATGGGATTTTCAAAAGCGAATTGACCTCGTCTGGCACCTCCTTGGGGATGAACGCTGCAGCCTTCTCCTCGATCGTGAAGTTCCATTCGAAGAAGTACCATTATTCTTCGAAGAGCTGAGGACAGGTGGAACGGAAGCGATTGGCGTTTATATTAAATATGTAGACGCGTAGACGGGTAGACGGGTAGACGCGGGGATGCGGGGATGCGGGGATGCGGGGATGCGGGGATACGTTAATGCGTAGATGCGTAGATGCTTAGATGTACCGATGTGTAGACGTGTTGAGTGTCAAAATACCAAATACCAACTACTAAATCCCTAACTTTACAGTATGTATACTGTTAAAATCCGCGACCATATCATGATCGCACATTCCCTGCCACACAAAGCCTTTGGCCCCGCCCAAAATATGCATGGAGCAACTTATGTTGTTGATGCCGTTTTTTACTCTGAAGAACTCAATGACCAGAACATTGTCATCGATATTGGGATCGCCCACAAACTACTCAAAGAAGTACTCAGCGAACTGGATTATGGAAATCTCGATGAGATGCCCCAATTCGACGGAGTACTGACCACTACCGAGTTTCTCGCGCGCCATATCCATGACCGGTTAAAGAAGAGGTCCGGTGACCTTTACAGTGGCGACCTGGAAATCATATTGGGAGAATCGCACATAGCCTGGGCGTCCTACCGTGGCTAAAATTGGTTTTGTAATCCCCGGCGATCCCGACCAGAAAACTGGGGGTTATATCTACAATGCCAACATTTTATACCAGTGGAAGTCATCAGGAATTGAATGTGAGTTGGTGACAATCCCATATACCTCCAAAGAGATTTCCGGACATGACAGGGAAATTATCCTTAGGAAGCTCACCGATGAGCGGTTTGATATATTACTGATCGACGGTTTAGGCGGAGCCTGGATGGCGGACGAGCTGCAATTGGTAAGGGATGATAAGAAACTGGTTTACCTCGAACACCTTCCTCTCAAAGAACATTGGGAGACAGAAAAAAAAGCAATAAATCTATGCGACAGGGCCGTTGCCACCAGTAAATACAGTAAAAATAAAATTATTGGTAATGGCATTGAGATACCTGTTGAAGTGGTAGAACCCGGGGACAGCACCGGGTCATTCCCGTCAAAAAAGAACTATTCAACGCATCCATCCAGGTTTCTATTTATTGGCTCATTGAGTCCGCGAAAAGATCCGGCTTCAATTCTCGAAGCCTTGACATCTATTCAGGCCGGAAGCTGGTCACTGGACATCTGCGGATCCTGGCAGGACCACTCCAAGTATGCCAGGGACTTCCTGGACCGGTGCAAGCAGTTTCCCGGGATACGGGTTCACAAAGACCTTGATTCCCGGGATCTGTTCCGGCTTATCGCCGAAAGTGACTTATTACTGGTGCCCTCCAGGGAAGAAACCTATGGTATGGCAGTAGCTGAATCACTATCGCTGGGACTCCCCGTTGTGGCAAATGACATACCGGCATTCAAAACCATCTACGGGAATCGCCTGTTGTACTATTCGAGCCAGGATGATCTCAGGAATATTCTTTCAGGTTTAACAAGTGATGCAACTTCCTATTCCGATCTGGTCGGGAATTTGATCCATCACCCGTTCAAACCGGACTCCTGGGACCGGGTGGCAAAAAGATTATACGACATAGTAACACGGTAATGGCCTCAAAAAGTCTTATTCAATGGAATCTCATCCACTCATTCCTGCTTATTAGTGGGGGGGTCATAAGTATACTTTTTGAGTTATACTGGCCCGTTTATCTTATCGGCACTCTTTCGTTTACTGCTTTGATGGCCAGGGAAAGAAACAATTGGATGAAGCTCCACCCGTTTGGTGGATATGCGAATCATCTGACATTGCTGCGACTTTTACTCTTGTTGGCCATTGTGTTCCTGGCAAACCCATATGTCATTTTTGCCCTGCTACTGGTAAGTATTATTCTCGATGCCTTCGACGGGGTTTTAGCCAGGAAACATGGTACCTCTTCAGAATTCGGGAGTTTCCTGGACATCGAAACCGACGCTTTTTTTATGTTAATACTCACCCTGAGCCTGTATCAATTGAACTTGACAGGCTCCTGGATCATTCATGCCGGTTTGAGTAGATACTACTATATACTCTTGAAGAGGATTCTTGGTCTCAGTAAAATAAAGGAGCCAAGACTCAACAGTATCCGCTACACGGCTATTGCCGTCTTCGTCCTGTTCTTTTCACCTTTTGTTATTCCAGAAGGGTATTATCACCTTTTCCTGGCAATTGGCACTTCCCTGCTGATTCTCTCCTTCAGCGCCTCCTTTATTAACCTGGTTAGAATCGCTCCAGCTCAGAAAAGAAAAAGTTAGCTTCGATTTGGGCATTCTCATCTGAATCAGAACCATGAATAGCATTGGCATCTATCGATTTTGCGAATAATGCACGGATCGTTCCCGGTTCTGCCTGTGTTGGATCAGTTGCACCAATCAGTTTTCGAAAATCCTCAACGGCATTGGCTTTTTCAAGAATCATCGGAATAATGGGGCCCGAAGACATATATTGGCACAATTCCCCATAAAAAGGGCGTTCCTTATGAACTTCATAGAATTTTCCAGCCTTTTCAGGTGATAGGCGCGCCTTTTTCATGGCAATTATCCTGAACCCCGCCTCCTGGATCATTTTTATCATTGCGCCTGCATGCCCGTTAGACACTGCATCAGGTTTAATCATGGTAAACGTAATATTTCCCGTCATATGGATGAGTTTTCATTAAAATTGGCGCAAAAATAGAGCTTTATTTGTAAAATCCGGTCGATTGAGAGGAATTTAGCAGGAATTCAGGAGACTGGAATAGATTGTAATTAACCAATTTTCTTCCCAAATTTGGCGCTTGATTTTTACCAAACGAGGCTTCGGCCTCTTTTATGAACGACATAAAGACCTTAAAAGGCTGGATTGAAAAGGGAGGAAAGGTTGTCATCACTACTCATCAGAACCCCGATGCAGATGCGTTGGGTTCGTCACTTGGATTATCCCTCTATCTTCAGAAACTAGGATTAGAAACCACCGTGATCAGCCCCACTGAGTATCCCGGGTTTCTCACCTGGATGGAGGGTAATGACGATGTCGTGATCTATACTGAAGAAATGGATGCAGAAATCGAGAACATGATAAACGAAGCATCGATGATATTTTGCCTCGATTTTTCAAGTCTCGACCGGATCAATCACCTTGGTGAAATTGTTCGGGCTTCCGGTGCTAAAAAAATACTTATTGATCATCACCTTTCGCCGGAGAATTTCTATGATTTCAGCAGGTGGAGTACAGACGCGGCAGCCACTGCCGAACTGGTTTATGAGTTGATAGTAGAAATGGGCGACAGCCACTTGATGGACCCTGAAATTGCTAATTGTCTTTATGCCGGAATAATGACTGATACCGGTAATTTCAAGCACTCCAATGTGACCAGGAATGTATTTGAGATCTGTGCCCAACTTATCGAGCACGGAGCTAACATTTCAGAGGTCACCAGGAATATCTACGATACCAATTCCTTTGACCGGTTGCGTTTGCTGGGATTTTCGCTGAATAAAAAATTAAAATTGATCCCTGAATATAATACGGCCTATATCGCATTATCTAAAGAAGAACTCAGGAAATTCAATGCGCAGCCAGGGGATACCGAGGGCATCGTAAATTATGCACTCTCACTCAACGGGGTTTTGTTTGCCGCACTTTTTACGGAAAAAGATAACCTTGTGAAAATGTCTTTTAGGTCGTCCGGAGATTTCTCTGTAAACGATTTTGCCAGGACACATTTTAGTGGTGGAGGCCATAAAAATGCCGCCGGTGGAAAATCAGAAGACAGTCTTGAAGAGACTGTAATACGATTCGAAAATTTACTTAAAGAATATAAAAAACAACTCTCATGAAGTTTAATAACATAATTTCTGTGATGACTTTACTGACCGTAGCAGGTTATCTAAGTTCATGCAATTCCGAAACAGAATCGATTTCGGGTAATTACACTTACCAGCAGGTAACCTCCGGAGAGGGGGAGCAGGTGAAAGATGGGGAATACATTATCCTGGACCTTAAAGTCATTGATAACAATGACTCTGTGTGGTTTGACCGTAAAGCCGATTCCAATCCAATGGTAGTACTAAAAGACTCTGCCAAATGGGCCGATGGTACCGAAGGAGTCTATGAGATCTTCTACTATGCCAAAAAGGGGGACAGTCTCGTGGTTGACTTAACTGTAGAGGACTTCTTTGCCAATACGGTAAAAATAGCGGTGCCTGAAACTGCTCTGGATATTGAAAACCTTACCATGTATTGGAAGGTAAGGGAAATACTCGGCTATGATGATTACTACAGTTACATGATGGCACTGGAGGAGGAAAGGATGAGGGAAACTACTGAAGCTGAGACTGCCAGTATAGAGGAATACATTGCCGGACAGGGCTGGGAAGTAACTTCTCAAAGTCCGAGTGGAGTACGTGTAATCGTTCACGAAGTGGGAACCGGTGATAATGTGGCTTCAGGACAGACTATCACGGTTAATTACAGCGGATTTTTCCTGGACGGTCAACTTTTCGATACTTCCCTGGAAGAAATTGCCCGGGAAAACAACCAATATATGGAAGGAAGGCCTTATGCACCCTATACGTTAGTGATTGATCAGACTTCAGTAATCACAGGTTGGCACGAGGGATTCAAAGAACTGAATGAGGGTTCGAAGGCCACTTTTATTATCCCCTCGGCACTCGGCTACGGAGAAAGAGGTAATCCGCCCGTAATTCCCGGCAATACTATTCTAAGATTTGACGTTGAATTGGTAGATATAGAATAATATGATTAGAGTTTTCCTTAGTGTCGTCTCGGTAATACTGTTGGTATCTTGTGGAGGTGATGAAGATTTTTGCGAAATCCGGGATTTCACAGCACCTGAAAGTCAGCTTCAAACGGAAATTCAGGGCATAAAGGATTACCTGACAGAAAATCAACTGACCGCGGAAGAACACCCCTCTGGCATCCACTATATCATAAACCAGGCTGGAACCGGCAGGACACCAGACGGATGCACCACGGTTACGGTTCAATATATAGGTACACTATTTGACGGGTCCGAATTCGACGCTTCCAGGGATAAAGACGGTAACCTGATTACGGTAGATTTTTTCCTCGCCAACCTTATCCCAGGATGGCAGATCGGGCTACCGCTGATCCGTGAGGAAGGTAGTATTACCCTGTTTATCCCATCGGGATATGCTTATGGTGACCTACAGATTGGTGATATTCCACCAAATAGCACGCTAATATTTGATGTTTACATGAAAAGCGTAAGGAATCAGTAGGTTTGGGGAACCAGGCAGAATTTCCGAGGTTATATTAGTATGGATATCTGCTTTGCCACTAACAACAAAAATAAAATAGAGGAAATTGGAGCGCTGATTCACCAGGGTTTCTCCATTCGACCCATGTCATTTTACAACCTCCATGAGGACATTCCTGAAACGGGAACCACCATGGAGGAGAATTCCAGGATCAAAGCGGTAACTGTTCACAATAAGTTGAGAATACCCGTAATCGCAGATGATTCCGGGCTTGAGGTGGAAGCGCTATATGGCGCTCCAGGTGTCTATTCTGCCAGGTTTGCCGGGGAGCACGGCAATCACACAGCTAATAATCAGCTGTTGCTCCAGAAACTGGAAGGTATCGAACACCGGAATGCCAGGTTCAGAACGGTAATCACTTACATTTCAGATAACACCGAAATCCAATTCGAAGGAATTGTGGAAGGGGAAATTATTTCGAAAGAACGGGGATCTAAGGGTTTTGGCTATGACCCACTTTTTGTTCCAAAAGGATTCGACCGTACCTTTGCAGAGATGAGCCTTGAGGAAAAAAATGGTTTAAGTCACCGTTCAAGGGCCTTTGAGAAGTTAGCGCATTATTTGAATGAACAAAAATAGGCTGCTTATTGGGATAACAGGGGGCACGGGTGCCGGCAAGACCCGTCTTGTATCTCATTTGTCAGACCGCTTTTCCAGGGAAAACCTTACTGTTGTCAACCAGGACAATTACTACAAACCCCTCCACACTCAGCCAATTGATCCCAATGGGATTGAAAATTTTGATACTCTTCAGAGTATAGATCCCATTCAAATGGAGCAGGATTTGAAAATCCTGTTGAGTGGAAAAAGCTTTCGGCAACAGGTTTACAATTTCAATAAGCCCATTGAAGACCGGGAATGGATTGAAGTTCACCCTGCACCGGTCATTGTGGTGGAGGGCCTTTTTGCCCTCAGTTTCCCCGAAATCTTCAATCTTACCGAAATAAGCATTTTTGTCGATGCCGCAGAGGAGAGGATGTTGAGCAGAAGGATTGCACGCGACTGGGATGAAAGAGGCTATGATGCCGAAGATGTAACCTATCGTTTTTACAATCATTTTCTGCCGGCCTACAAACAACATGTCTTACCAATTCGGGACAAGGCTACTTTTGTGATTGACAACAATGGGAGCTTTGAAAAGGCCGTTTCAGACCTCGAAGACAGGATTACCGGGAAAATTGATTTTTTGAAGTAAATATCTCACCTTTGCCGGGCGATTCGAGATGAAGAAGAATAGGGAAATAGCAACTATAATCATCGGCCTCCTGGCTGTGATTGTTATCCTGGTAGGGCAGGTGAATTACTATCCTGTACAGGTTAAAGCCATGGAAGAGATTTCCCTTGAAGATGAGACCGAAGCGGGGGAAAACGAGGTTCTAAAGATTTATACCAATGATGCTGTATCATCAGCTGTCCAGTTCTCCTTTCACCAGGTTCTCCACTTCATTTCCGACATCTATTCCGAGGCAGTAGAAGAAGTTTGGGAAGAGGTTTCTGATCAGTTGAACCCCACCGAATTCTTCGAAACCCTCTTTCAGCGTATCATATCACCGAACGCACCCTAAAAGTCGACTCATTATCCAGTCTGGCTTTTTACCTAATTAATTTAAAACATAAAAATCATGAAAAATAAAGGTGCTGTAGTAGTACTTACTATCATAATCACACTACTCTGTGTGTACTACTTATCGTTTACATTCGTTTCCCGGGGTATCCAGGAAGAAGCAAGGGCGTATGCCACTGATACCACTACGGGAGTTGTATCTGACTTCAAGAAACAACAATACCTGGATTCCATCTGGAACCTCCCCGTCTACTCTTTATTCGGTGTAGAATACACTTACAAGGACATCAAGGATACTGAACTTAACCTGGGGCTTGACCTCCAGGGCGGGATGCACGTTGTACTGGAAGTGAGTCCGGTGGATATAATCCGGGGACTTTCAGGTAACAGTGAAGACGAGGATTTCCTGGAAGCTCTTCGTTTGGCACGTGAAAAACAGAAAGACAGCCAGGCATCGTACGTAGACCTGTTTTATGAGTCCTACAATGAATTGGCACCCGGCAAGAAATTAAGTCCGCTGTTCGCCACTGCCGCCAACCGTGGCAGGATCAGTGCTTCTGACGATGATGATGTGGTTCTCGATGTGTTGAAGCAGGAGGTTGCTGACGCGATCGACCGGTCTGAGATTATTTTAAGGACCAGGGTGGATCAATTCGGAACGAGCCAGCCCAATATTCAAAGACTTCCGGGTACCGGGAGAATCCAGATTGAAATTCCCGGTGCTGAAAACCCGGAGCGTGTTCGTAAGCTTCTCCAGGGAGTAGCCAAGCTTGAATTCTGGGAAGTGGTGGAATCATATAATCTTGAAGCATTGCAAGTTATCAATGATAAACTCGCCGAGGAAGCGCGGAATGCACCTACGGATATTTCCGACATAGAGAGTAATATCAATGCACCCGAAGAGGATCTGTCTTCATTACTCGGTGGTGATACGACCTCTACTGCAGACGAACTCGCCGAATTGGTAAATCCTCAGCAAGATAGTATTGACAGTGCCCAGGAGGTAATTGACAGCCTTCAGGAAGTACTTGGAGTGACAGGAAGGGGAGTTTCACCTCTTATTTCACTGGCGACACCTCCGGGTTCGTATGTCTATGACATTTCCGATACCAGTGACATCGGAAGAATCCTGAGAAGGGATGATATTCAGTCACTCTTACCCAGGAACATAAGGTACATGTGGGATGCTAAATCTACGGAGAGCAATGGAAGATTTCTCCTTCCACTCAACTTCGTGCGGGCCGGTCGTGGAGGCGGGCCACTTCTCGAAGGAGATGTGATCACCAATGCCAGGGCTGACTTTGACCAGTATGGCAAGCCCGCTGTTAGTATGCAGATGAATGCATCAGGTTCCAGGAAATGGGCCCAAATCACCAGGGAAGCTTCAGCAAAATCACCCAAGGGCAGGGTAGCCGTTGTCCTGGATGATTACGTATACAGTGCGCCTAGCGTATTGGGTGAAATCCCTAATGGAAACAGCCAGATCACCGGGGTATTTACCCAGGAAGAGGTAAAAGACCTTGCCAACATACTCAAGGCGGGATCATTACCTGCCCCAACCCGAATCGTGGAAGAAGCAATCGTGGGTCCCACTTTGGGTCAGGTGGCCCAGAACCAGGGTATTGTTAGTATTCTGAGCGGGCTGGCGATTGTAGTAATCTTCATGATTGCCTACTACAGCAGTGGTGGACTAGTCGCAAACCTCGCATTGCTTTTCAACATATTCTTCATACTCGGTATACTGGCCAACTACAATGCAGCGCTTACCCTTCCGGGTATAGCGGGTATCGTATTGACCATTGGTATGTCTATCGATGCGAACGTTCTGATCTTTGAAAGGATCAGGGAAGAGCAACGCAGGGGAATGAAATTGCGGGAATCGATAAAACAGGGATACCAGAAAGCTTTCTGGACCATTTTTGACTCGAACCTTACCACACTAATTGCAGCACTTGTATTGATCCTATTGGGACAAGGTCCTGTGAAAGGATTCGCCGTAACCTTGATGATCGGTATTTTCTGCTCATTCTTCTCTGCTGTCTATATCACAAGGGTAATTGTGGAGTGGATGGTCAGAAAAGGTGATGATGCCAAGGTGAGCTTCAAAACCGCTCTCTCCCAGGGCCTCCTTTCCGACATGAATCTCAATTTCATCGGTAATAGGAAAAAGGCCTACATCTTCTCAGCAATATTTATTGTTGTAGGTGTTGGATCAATTTTCACTCAGGGTGGCCTAAACCTTGGGGTCGATTTCAAAGGGGGGCGCAGTTATGTCGTCGCCTTTGGTGAGCCCGTGGTTGCCACCAACTTAAAAATTGATTTGACTAACAGCTTCCAAGATAACGGCACAGAAGTGAAGAATTTTGGCGGGAATAGCGTAGTGAAAGTTACAACTGCCTATCTCATCGACGACGAATCTGATGTCGCCGATGGCCAGGTTCGCAATGCGCTAATCTCTGGTATTGAAACTTCTACGGGAAAGACCTTCGTGGCGGAAGATGCCAATGTCAATGAGGGCACCTTTACCATCGCGGGATCCGGCAAGGTAGGAGCCACTATTGCCGATGATATCAAAAATGCGAGTATGAGGTCCATTGCATTTGCTCTTATCCTGATTTTCGCCTATATCGCGATTCGGTTTAGGAAATGGCAATTCGGACTGGGAGCGATTGCTGCGCTTTTCCATGATGTATTATTTGTACTGGGTGCCTATGGTATTGCCGGTCTGCTCGGAATGAGTTTCGAAGTCGACCAGGTATTTATTGCTGCGGTCCTTACTATCATCGGGTACTCCATTAATGATACCGTGATCGTATTTGACCGGATACGGGAATACCTTGGTTTGCAGACCAGCAGGGACAATGTGAAGATCTTCAACTCGGCGATCAATTCCACCCTGAACAGGACAGTCGTCACCTCGGCCACTACCTTGTTCGTGGTGTTGGTACTCTTCCTTTTCGGTGGTGAAGTTCTCCGTGGATTTTCCTTCGCACTAATGATCGGTGTATTGGTGGGAACCTATTCCTCCATGTTTGTAGCCAGCCCGATTGTAGTGGACCTGGCAGGGAAGGGAGTACCTGATAAGGATGATGGGGCGATTGTTAACAGCTGACTCTAGGCAGTAGTCCGTGTGGTAACGTGGTGACGGGGTAAAGGGGTAAGGTGGTAAGGTGGTAACGTGGTAAGGTGGTAAGAGTAGCTATACTACTATACTACTTTACTACTTTACTACTTTTCTACTTTTCTACTTTTCTACCTTACCACCTACTCCCCTACTACTTCACCCCATCCTCCCCCTATTACCCATTTTCACATTTTTTCCCTAAATTATATCCTCGACAAAACTGTGCTAGCTATGATTCTGTCTAAACGTTTGCTTTTAATCCTCACTTTTCCACTTTGTCTCTTTATGAATTCGTGTCAATCGAATGCGCCCATCATGTATGACGGGACGGAAGAAATGGAAACTGTTGCAGAATTTATGGAGACATTCACATCGGGGGATATTGATGCTGCGGGGGATTACCTGCTCGAAGGATCCATGCACTATGGCCCTGCTCAGTCTGACTCACTAAGTAGCGAAGAGTGGGAATCACTTTGGAAAGATTATTTCAAGTCGCTGGTTGGGAACATCCAGTTTGAACGAACTGCCAGCCGGTATTTCGCAGTTACTCCCCAGCAAAATCCCCTACTCGCCGGTCACTGGGTAATGGAGTGGGGAGTAATCCATGCAGATTATATAGACAGCACATCAGCTTCGGTCTGGTGGCACGGCGCTTTCCGAGTGGAAAATGGGAAAATCAACCTGTCGCGGGTATTTTATGACCGGGAGGATTTAATGAAACAACGTGGCTTTTCGTGGGATATCACCCCTTGACCAAAACTCGTCAACATTTCAGATATTATCTTCCCTTATGAACAGAATCTTCATAACAGCCCTGGTTTCTTTACTTGCATTACCTTCCATCTCCCAAACCTATCCCGGGGCATCATGGGAAACAGCAGAAAACCCCCATGAACAGGGAATAAACCAAGACCAATCCCGGCAACTGTTCCGATACATTAGAGACAGTAGTGTTGTTACCGGGATGGTAATCGTGCATAAAGGGAAAATTGTATTTGAATATGGTGATGTTACCCAAACCGGCTATATCGCCTCATGTCGGAAAAGTATTCTCTCCATACTTTACGGGCAATATGTGGAAGATGGCACCATTGACCTCGATATTACCATCGGCGAGTTAGGGATGGACGACATTGAGGGATTGATGGATATTGAAAAAACTGCCACCATCCGGCACCTGATCGAAGCGCGTTCCGGAATATACCACCCTGAAGGTTATTCAGGTGGTTGGCAGCAATGGGCTCCTGAAAGGGGTAGTGTTGAGCCCGGTAGTTATTGGTTGTATAACAACTGGGATTTTAATGCGGCCGGCTTTGTCTTTGAGAAGCTCACTGGCAAAAATATCTACGATGAGGTGGAGAGACAGCTGGCCATTCCCCTCGGTTTTGAGGATTGGGACCGAAGTAAACAGAGAAAACAGGGAGATACTACAAGATCAGAGTATTTAGCGTATCCCATGTGGATATCTTCCAGGGACCTTGCCCGGGTAGGATTATTAATGCTCAATAAAGGCAAGTGGGAAGGTGAGCAATTAATCTCTGAATCATGGGTCAATGAAATGTTGAAGCAGAGGACTACCTCGGAAGAAATGCACAAAAACATGGATTGGGGAATAGAGAAGGCAGGAGGTAGAAACAATTTCAAAGCCAATAACTTCAACTTCGGATATGGCTATATGTGGTGGTTGTGGGAAAAGGAAGAAGATCCAAGATTCATGGGAGCCTATTCGGCACTTGGGGCTATGGGTCAGACCATTACCGTCTACCCTGCTATGGACGTTGTAATGACCTACAAGACGCGGGATTTGTATCGCCGGTCAAACTCCATGGATGTGCGTCTTGCCTTGTTGAGAAAGACCGGTGAATTATTTTCAGGATTTGGAAAGGAAATACGGGATACAGGGAATTAGGAGTGGTGAGTGAAGAATATAGATTTGTTGTTTTCAACATGAACATACGATTACCAAATATGATAAGGCTCATTGTAATATTCTGCGCTCTAATCATTTATAGTTGTGATCAACCCGCAGTAGACTCCAGGCCTAACATTTTGCTTATCGTCGCCGACGACCTGGGTTATGCTGATCTGGGGGCATACGGAGGTGATATTGAAACCCCCAACATCGATAAGCTCGCTAAAACAGGACTGCGGTTCAGCCGATTTCATTCCTCGCCACTCTGCTCCCCGACGAGGGCTATGCTTCTTTCAGGGAATGATAATCACATTGCCGGAATAGGCATACAAGGAGTGCGTTTGGATCAATGGGGATATGAAGGTCATATAAGTGAACGGGTAGCAATAATTCCCGAAATATTATCCGAATCAGGATATAATACCTACATGTCGGGAAAATGGCATCTTGGAGCTACACCCGATGCCAACCCGCACAACCGAGGGTTTAAAAAGTCATTTATCAACAAAACGGGAGCTGGAAATCACTACAGCAGTAAAGGTATGTTCGCTGGGCGTCCCATTTCAAGCTATTCTGAAAATGGACGTGATGTAGAATGGCCAAAAGGAGCCTATTCCACTGATTTATTTACAGACAAACTGATTGAGTATATAGAGGAAGACCTTAATAGTAATAAACCATTCTTTGCTTTTGCAGCCTATACATCACCACACTGGCCTCTCCAGGTCGATGAAAAATACTGGAAAAAATATGAGGGGAGGTATGATGACGGATATAGCCACCTGAAAAGGGATCGGTTGGAAAGCCTGGTGGAAGCCGACCTTATCCCCAGGAACACTCCCCTCCCACCCGATCATCCCCGGGTGATCCCCTGGGATTCGTTGAGTATAAAGCAACAGCATGTGGAATCACGAAAAATGGAGCTTTATGCAGGTATGGTGGACAACCTCGATGAGAATATTGGAAGATTGCTGGAGTACCTAAAAAAGAATAAAAAACTGAAGAATACCATTGTCATTTTCATGTCAGACAACGGGGCAGCGGCTGAAAATTTCTATTACCATCAAAGGTATGGTGAGTTCCTCAAAGCAAATTATACAGACGCTTATGATTCGATGGGAAAGGAAAGCTCCTTCATTTCCTATGGCCCTCAATGGGCAGAAGCAGGAACTTCACCTTTCCGTTACTTTAAAGCGCAAATGACGGAAGGTGGCCTCATAGCTCCTTTGATCATTTCAGGCCCCGGAGTGAATTGGGAGGGCGATACTTTCCATGGAATGCTTTCTTTGTTGGATCTCGCCCCGTCTATTTATGAAATCGCAGGGGCAGAGTATCCCAAAGAATTTAATGGAAGAAAGATTTATCCACTTAGAGGCCAATCCCTGGCTCCTCTGCTTCTAAGGGAAACCGAAACATCCTGGGATGAAGAAAGGATCTTTGCCATGGAACATGCGGGGTTGACTATGCTTCGAAAAGGAGACTGGAAGCTCATAAACAACCAACTTCCCTGGGACAGCAGCAATTTTCAACTTTATGATATGGGCTCCGATATAGGGGAGCTCAATGACTTAAAAAATAAAAATCCTGAAAAATTCAGTGAGTTGATGAAGGAGTGGAGGATGTTCATCGATGAGGTCGGAGCTGTGTTGCCTGCTCCGGTGGAGTTTGACTAGAAGGTTCATAGTTCAGAGGTTCAGTTTATATTTGTTCACATGTCCACCAACTCGCTCATCCACACCGGAATATTCCTGCTCATATTATTATCGGACCTGTTTGGACAGTCCTATACATCCTATCATACCGGAAACAAGGAAGATAGAGTGACCAAACCCATCGGGGGAATTGTCATGATGGGTGGAAGCAGGGAAAGTGACGAAGCTATGAAATGGTTTCTTGAGAGGTCCAAGGGAGGAGATGTTCTAGTGTTGCGTGCCAGTGGTTCTGATGGTTATAATGACTACCTGTTTTCAGAACTGGGTATTACTGTAAATTCCGTTGAGTCTATCGTAATTCATGAACGCAATGCAATCGGGGAAAAATATATCTGGCAAAAAATCGAACAGGCTGAGGCTATTTGGTTTGCCGGAGGTAATCAGCTCAATTATGTTAACTACTTCCGTGATTCCCCATTGAGAAGACGGTTAGTCGATGCGGTGAAAAACAGAAACGTGGTCATAGGAGGTACCAGTGCCGGTATGGCCATCCTGGGCGGACGATATTTCTCTGCGCGGAGAGGCACCATTCAAAGTGACCAGGCTTTACTAAACCCATTCAATCCGAGGATCACGATAGAATCTAAAGACTTTCTGGAGCTCCCATTGCTAGATAGAGTAGTAACAGATACCCATTACAGCCAACGAAAACGGGAAGCAAGGCACCTGGTCTTCATGGCAAGAGCTCAAGATGGGCCATTTGATTTTGTAAATGGCATTGCCTGTGATGAGTCAACAGCTATAGCCATTGATGGTACGGGAAAAGCCTGTGTTTTTACAAAAGAAGGACGGCAGGGCAATGCGTATTTTATTCAAATTAATTGCACGGTTCGGAGAGGCTACCCGGAATCTATGAAAGAAGATCAACCCTTTACCTGGTGGAAAAACAATAGGGCGTTGGTGGTTTATAAGGTTACCGGTGACACTTCAGGAAAGAAGTGGTTTAGC
>JAHEKQ010000006.1:62511-77425 GCA_024638265.1 Flammeovirgaceae bacterium | reverse complement strand
ATGGCGTTTGCAGCAATTTCGAAATGCTCTCCTGATATTCCCGTCTCATGCTTTTCGAGATATTCCGGTAAAGGGCCATCATCCTCTCCTATCGACTTTATTAAATGCGGTGTGTAGTAATACCCTCGGTTAGCCACTGTAGCAACAAAATTGGCCATTTGTATAGGAACAATCAGGTTTTCCCCTTCACCTATAGCAATACTGTAGATATTGGAGTACTTCCAGGGTTGATTGTTATATGCCCTATCGTAATATCCCACATTGGGGATCAATCCCCCCTTTTCATTGGGCAGGTCTATTCCCAGTGGAGAGCCAAAGCCAAACCGCTTGGCCATTTCTTCCCATTCTTCCAATCCCAATCGGCTGTCTTCATAAGCACTTTCCACTTTCCCTTTCTGAACCATTCGACGCATAACCTGATGAAAGTAGGGATTACAGGAATGCTGGATTGCCCCTGTAAGGTCTTCGTAGTAATGAGATCCATGACATCCGATAATACCCCGGTTACACTCTATTCGCGTATTGGGCGTAACGACTCCCTGTTCCAGGGCCAGCATCGCCTGCATTATCTTGAAAATCGATCCGGGACGATATTGTGCCATTAATGGACGATTGAAAAGCGGCTTGTTTGTATCCGAAGCAATGAGTGAAAAATTCGAACTGAATTTACGCCCGGTAAGCATCTCCGGATCGTAGGAAGGTCCGCTCACAAATACCAGGATTTCACCTGTAGAAGGCTCAATGGCAACCACACTTCCCGCTTTGTTGGTCATTAAGGTGTCGGCATACAATTGAAGTTCGATATCGATGGTGGAAATAAGATCGATTCCCGCTGCTGCGAGTGTATCATATTCACCATCCCTGAAACTGCCTTTCTCCTCACCTTGTACATTCCTGACCTTGTACTTCACACCCCGTTGTCCACGCAGGTATTCCTCGTAGTACGATTCCAGGCCGCTTTGCCCAATGTAATCACCTTGCTTGTAATAACCCGAGGTATCTTTTTCCAACTGACTTCCCGTGATCTCGCTCACATAGCCCAAAGCATTAGCCAGCGTTGGATATGGATAGGATCGGCCCGTTCGTGCTTTTACGAAGAATCCCGGGTAGTCGACAAGGAAATCCTGTATTGCTGCAAACTCCTCCTGGGAAAGTTGTTTCTTGAATATCGAGGGTAAGACACGGCTATACCTTGTCGCCTCACCCAGTTTAGTTTCATACTCCTCGCGGGTGATATCGATGATCTCACAAAATTCTGCGATATCTTCATTGCTCACTTCCCGGGGGATCACCATCAGGTCAAACTCGGGCTTGTTGTGAACAAGCAGCTCTCCATTCCTGTCAAATATTACCCCGCGGTGAGGATACTGAATCTCGCGTGCAATAATGTTACTCTCTGCCTTTTGAGCATAAGTACTGTCAAAGACCTGCAGGTTTAAAAGCCTGTATGCGAATACTAATCCGATCAGGACTACCGAAATCTGCAATATGATCTTTCTTTCATTCATCAATTATCTCCTCACAAAAAGAATCTGAACCACCAGGCACATGACAAAGGTAAACAAGGTGCTCAGCACTGCTTTATAGAGTGTGAACCAGAATAAACCAAATCCGTATGACTCCACATAGAATAGAGCTATCTGGTGGAGCAATATCATCGGTATGGCGTACCCCGCGTACCACGACAAGCCACTTACCCTGATCGAGGGCGAAACGCCCACATCAAAGCCTCCCTGGGGTGTGATCGAATTTAGCCATTTATCACGTAAAAACATGATCAATACGCTTGCAGCTGCGTGTATTCCCCCCGTGTCGTAGAAAAGATCGACAAATAACCCCATGGCAAACCCGATGAAGATCCCTGCAATTGGTCGCAAGTCTACCGGCAATCCCAGGAGGTAATAGAGATAAATAAAACAAAACGCATATTCAAAAAGGATGATATGCTTGAATACGAGTCCCTGGAGGAGTCCAAACAAGAGGAAGAAAAAGACAAACCTGATCTCAGTAAACCTCATATTGCAGTGAATCAAGTTCAGGTTTCATGGTATTGATCACCACGTAAACGTATGATAAGCTGGAAAAATCCGTTGTGAGATCAAGTGTGATATCCAGGAAGCTCTCTTCTTCCAGTTCTTCCCATTCTGTGATCTTTCCAATTTCAATGCCCTCTGGAAATACCGAGTTAAACCCGGAGGTTATTATGCGATCTCCCTGTCTGGGGGCAATATGTCTTGGTACGTATAAGAGTTTCGCCCTCCTTGGATCTGCGCCATCCCATTGAACGGACGCCAGGTCACCGGTTCTTTCGATCCTAGCGGAAATTATAACATTGGAATGAAGTAGGGAGTAAACCACCGAGTAGTAGGAGGATACCTCTTTCACCTTCCCCACCACACCGTTTGGACTGAGTACACTCATACCCGGCACTACACCATCCAGGCTACCCTTATTGATTGTAAGGTAATTATTGAACTGGCGAACGGAGTTATTCACAACTTTCGCCTCCAGGATCTCATATTTGTTGATCAAACGGGCATCTTCAATTTCATCTGTATTCAGATCGTAGATGCTC
The DNA here is from genome assembly GCA_024638265.1 of Flammeovirgaceae bacterium. Classification (GTDB taxonomy): domain Bacteria; phylum Bacteroidota; class Bacteroidia; order Cytophagales; family Cyclobacteriaceae; genus JAHEKQ01. The sequence continues at coordinate 74,850 of JAHEKQ010000006.1, read as the reverse complement.
TGTTCAAGCTGCATGACCCTGTTTCTCAGTAAAGCGTTTTCCTCTGCTAGAGTTCTGTTGGTTCCCACCAATGAGAAAAAATCACCTACGCTGTTAGAGGTCTCCATCAGGAACCCAACCAACCGGTTAGAGGAATTAATGAAACTTACCCGCTGGTAATCATTATTCCTGAAAATCAGGGAGAAGCAGATTACCTCCAAAGCAATAAATAACAGAAAGGATCTGAACCTGAATAAGAACTGAAAAAATTGAAGCATTTCGCTCCCCCCTCTTTTATGTCATGAGTACTGCACGGTACTCCTTCAAATTCTTCAAAGCCATGCCTGTACCCCGAACTACTGCCCTCAAGGGATCATCCGCTACATGAATCGGTAATTTCGTCTTTAATGCCAGTCTCTTGTCAAGACCACGAAGCATAGCCCCACCACCTGTCAGGTGAATTCCCTGGTCGTAAATATCTGCAGACAATTCTGGAGGGGAGATCTCGAGCGCTTTAAGAACAGCTTCTTCGATCTTGGAAACCGATTTGTCGAGGGCGAAGGCAATTTCTGAATAAGAAACCTTGATCACCTTGGGAATTCCCGTCATAAGGTCCCTTCCACGGATCTCATAATCTTCCGGTCCATCATCGAGCTCAGTAAGCGCGGACCCTACTTCAATCTTCACCTTCTCGGCAGATCTCTCCCCAATCAAAAGATTGTGCTGTCGACGCATATAATCCAGAATATCCCTGTTGAATGTATCACCAGCAACACGAATCGACTGATCACATACAATGCCTGAAAGGGCGATTACGGCAATTTCCGTGGTTCCACCGCCGATATCAACGACCATGGATCCCACGGGTTGTTCAATATCGGCTCCGATCCCTATTGCAGCAGCAATCGGTTCGTATACCATATAGACCTCCTTGGCTCCAGCATGTTCTGCTGAGTCACGCACGGCTCTCTTTTCCACTTCCGTGATTCCCGAGGGAATACAAATCACCATTCGGTGAGATGAGGGGAAAAATTTCTTTCGTTGATCGATCATTTTGATCATTCCACGAATCATATGCTCCGCAGCATGGAAATCAGCAATTACACCGTCTTTGAGCGGACGTATTGTCTTGATGTTATCATGAGTCTTTTCATGCATCTGCATCGCCTCCCTTCCGATCGCAAGAACTTTGTTGGTATTCTTATCAATAGCAATGATGGAAGGCTCATCCACCACGATATTATCTTTATGTATAATCAGTGTATTTGCAGTGCCAAGGTCTATAGCAATATCACTTGAAAAAAAATCGAATAATCCCATAAAAAAGGTAAAGGTTGAGGCCAGCTATTGACAACTCGAAATTTACAAATTGTTTTAATCTAATGGCCTGTTCCGCAATTTTTTTTTAGTGCTTGAAATGCCTGAATCCTGTGAAAACCATCGACATGTGATGTTTATCGCAAAAATCAATCGAATCCTGGTCTTTTACCGAGCCCCCGGGTTGTATTACGCTCTTAATTCCCACTCCATGTGCGATCTCCACACAGTCAGGAAAGGGAAAGAATGCATCCGAAGCCATTACCCCTCCATCGAGGTCAAAACCAAAACTTTCCGCTTTTTTAATGGCCTGGTGTAAAGCGTCTACACGGCTGGTTTGTCCCACCCCACTGGACAACAGTTGGCCATCCTTTGCGAGTACAATGGTATTTGACTTAGTGTGCTTGGCGATTTTTGAGGCAAAGAGCAGGGATCGCACCTCCTCATTGGAAGGTTGCGCATTGGTTACTACCCGTAGGTCAGACTCGGCATCGGTCTTATTATCCCTGTCCTGTACCAACCAGCCCCCAAGTAAGGATTTGGCTTGTGTTTTTTCTCCCAGCTTTGCTACCTGCTTGATCAGAATCCTCTTCGACTTTGAGGAGAGTAGTTCCAGTGCTTCGGGTGAATAGGACGGGGCAATAAGCACCTCGTAAAAGAGTTTATGTATCTCCTCAGCGACTGCGAGGTTTACTTCAGTATTTGTTGCTAAAATGCCCCCGAAAGCAGAAACGGGATCCGCCGCCAATGCCTTTGAATAAGCCTCCTCCACACTGTTGGCCGTTGCGACACCACATGCATTGGTGTGTTTTACAATCACAAATGCCTTTTCCCCTTCAAATTCCTCGACCAGTGCGACTGCGGCTTCAACATCCACCAAGTTGTTATAGGATAATTCCTTTCCCTGGATCTTTTCAAGGGTATCGTCCAGTTTTCCATAGAATGCCCCTTCCTGGTGGGGGTTTTCACCATACCTCAGTACAGTTTTGTTCCGCTCGCTGATTTTTATACCTGGAACTTCACCTTCTGAATTGAAGTAATTAAAAATGGCTGTATCGTAATGCGAACTGATATCAAAAGCCCGGGCAGCATACAATCTGCGGTCCGACAATTCGGATCGGCATCCCTTATCGGTCAACAATTCGACCACATCGCCGTATTGTTCCCTGGAACTCACAATGAGCACATCATTGTAGTTTTTGGCAGCTGCACGGATCAGTGAAATTCCCCCGATATCTATTTTCTCAATAATATCCTCATGTGTAGCCCCTGAAGCAACGGTATCCTCAAACGGATATAGGTCGACAATTACCAGATCAATCGATGAGACTTCGTGTTCATCTCTCTCCTGTTGGTCCCCTTCGTGTTCTCTCCGGTAAAGAATACCTCCAAAAATATTGGGATGCAGCGTCTTGACCCGCCCCCCGAAAATACTCGGGTAATTGGTCAGTTCTTCAACCGGGGTAACCTCCAGTCCACGTTCTTCTATATAGGCCTGGGTACCCCCTGTGCTGATGATTTTTACCTGGTGTTCTTTTAAAAGTTCAAGAATGGGATCCAGTCCCGTCTTGTTAAAAACGGATACCAGGGCGGAGCTTATCTTCTTCATTTAGGAGTGGTTATTGAAGGTGCAAAAGTATTATTTTTTGATGTTTTTAAAAGCGTAGTCCTCAATAACTCTCGGATAGTTTTTATGCTCCAGTTTCAGCACCTTCGAGGCAATATCTTCAGGACGGTCTGATGGGTCCAAATCACAGCTTTCCTGGAAGAGAATCCGCCCCTCGTCATAATTCTTGTTGACTTCGTGTATGGTCATTCCCGAAATCAAATCGCCGGCTTCTTTTACTGCCCGATGCACATGGATCCCGTATAGTCCTTTTCCCCCGTATTTGGGTAAAAGTGCAGGATGAATATTGAGGATTGGAAATTTTTCTATCAGCAATTCGGGAATTAGCCAGAGGAATCCAGCAAGAGCAATAATATCAACATTTTTACTTTCCAGAAAGCCTGATACTTCCCCACCCATAAATTGTTTTTTATTGAAAACCATCGTTTCAACGCCATATTTTTTCGCCCTTTCAAGTACTAATGCATCCGGTTTGTTCGCCAAAACTGCTACAACATGGACTTTTTCGCTCTTTTCAAAGTATTTCATAATAGCCTCGGCATTGGAACCGGAACCTGAAGCGAGTATGGCGAGATTGATCATTTGGTAAAGATAGGAAAGGATGGGGAGAAGGAGGAAGGAGGAAGGAGTAGGCGGTAGGTAGTAGGTGGTAGGTAGTAGGTGGTATCTTTGTGTCTTAGTGTCTTTGTAGTAAAAAATCTAACAGTGCAACCTTGTGAAATTCAACACATTATCCAGTAACCAATAGCCCGTTAACCTTCCACGGGAATTCCCATTTCCTCACCCAATTCATTCATCAATGCTTCCAACCTTTCATACTTTTTTGATTTCTTCAACTCATACACCGCCCCATCAATCAATATACAAAGTGTATAGATCCTAAACTTGAAGGTGGATGAACTACCACGTGAGCTCATAGTCTGACTGTAAAGGCCGGATTTGATCGATAACTTTTCAAGCTTGCGGTAAGGCTCGGCAGATCCCCATTTTATCCAGAAAATGGAATTGAAATCCCGAATTGTTTTATTACCTATACTTACCTCATACCCTGTACGAGCTGTGACAAATGCTCCACCTACCAGGAAGAGTATTCCTGAAGAAATATAGTTCGATGTTATAAGGAAGGAGATGGCAAATACTATTGCCACTATTCCCATGATGATGTAGTTAGTGGGCAGAGGGGTAGAGAATTTGTACATTATCCAATAATCATCGTAACCACACCTCCAATCATAATCAACTTACAAAGCTGGCTGAGCATGCCGAAGTGCCTGACGGTGTCAGCGCGATAGAGGAGCAACCCCAGCAGGATTTGGGCAAATACCAGTCCGATAAAAAAGAAATTCCAGAAGGGCCCGGGGAAAAAGTCCAGGATTATCAGAAGAACCGTGGAAAAGATCAAAATCAACAGGTATATGAATCGCTTTGTCTTACGTATTCCCCAAACAATGGGGAGTGTCCTGCAACCGAAAGCTGCATCTCCCTTGAGGTCCTGGATATCCTTGATAATCTCCCTCAAGAGCGTGAAAAAAAATGCAAAACCTGCATATAACCAGAGGGCTGAATTGAACTCCCAATAAAATACCGCTACCACTATTACGGCCAAGGCGGTAAGAAGGGAAATGCTGAAGTTTCCAATAAAGGGCATGCGCTTGAGTTGGTTGGAATACAACCACAACAAGCCAATAGAGAACATATTGATGATCAGCACCGGCCAGGAAATCAAAAGTCCGGCTACGGTACCCAGGAAATTAAGCACCAGGTGAACGACCATCACTACCCGCCTTTTCAGTTTCCTCCCAACCACGACCCGGTCCGGACGATTGATATAATCAATCTTTACATCATAATAGTCATTGATGATATACCCCGCAGCAGCGATGATTACCGTTGAGGCCATGAGTAGGAAGAAATAATAATCCCCGCGAATATTCTCCCATTCCTTGTCCAAAAGAAATACAGCAGTAAACATCTGTGTGAGTACGATGATGACAAGATTCCATACGCGTGTGATCTTGAATAATCCCGATAGACTGAAAAGGGCCGGTTGCTCTGGCATTACGCAATTTATAGAACAGGCCCCGTTAACTAAAATTTTACATCAGGGCTTGACTAAAATTTAATATTCATGGAAAGCATAAAATTTCTCTCCGCCTGAGGATAGAAATAATTTTCACGGACTTCCATTCCTCCTCCGCGGTAACCAAATGTATAGCCGTTAGCTTCGTATAGCTCGTTGAACAGATTATTAATCAACAACCCAAAACTAAGGTTTTCCAAACCCTTCAACTTTACCGTATAATTCGCTCTCAGGTATCCGACTAAGTAAGGGGAAATACTCCGGTCGGAGTTGGAGGTATTATCCAGGAATTGCCTTCCTACGTATTTCGTTATCAATGACGTTTCAAAATTGTCTCCCAGTGAGTATGTGAGCTGAGCGCTACCAATCATGGAGGGTGAAAATGCGATATCCGTATTTTCAAACGTGGTGGTTACAACATTGAACTCATCATAGTTCACCCCGTAATCGTACAGGATCTCATCATAGGACTCAATCCGGTTGGAACTCAGTGTAGCATTTCCCCCCAACCTGAAGTAATCGTTCAGGGGTATGTCAGCCAGTAACTCAATACCAGTCCGGTAACTGCGGTCAACATTGGTCCTGATGGATGCTCCGACATCGTTCAGGGCTCCGGTAAGTACCAGTTGATCTTTGTAATCCATGTGATATGCATTTACCTGGACGAAACTTCTTCCAAGGGCCTTTTCAAATCCGAGTTCCAGGTTTCGCAACACTTCAGGACTCGGCGTGGTACCCCTTTGGTTGTCGATGAAATCACTTCGAACCGGTTCACGATGTGCCACCGCATAAGAGAGGTAAAACCGTCCCCCTGACTCCGGACTGTAGTTCAAACCGAACTTCGGATTAAAAAAGGTATAGTTCTCATCTATATCGATGATTACCGGGTTTCCCCCTATCCTGTCATTGTCCGGACCTTCTGCCGTATACGCAATATTCCTTAACTGCAGGTCCATATAAGCCAGCAATCGGTCATTGACACTATATTTCAACTTAGTGTACAGGTTGCCGTCAGTTTTTATGGAGCTATTATCATAGTACCGATAATCCTTCGGGATATTGGGGGCGTACTGCGACCAGATCACTTCACCGAAGTGATCTCCCTCATACTTGTTGAGGGCTCCACCAAAAACCCAGTTTAATTTCCCTGAATCCCTCACAATCGAGAAGGTAGTACCAGCAAAGTGGTTGTCCAGCCAACGGCGTCTTACCAGGTCGCTGGAAGATATCGTCCCATTGTTCGTGACTACAGGGTCAATATCATAGTCTGCAAAGTCATCATCGATCTTATATTCTTCAAAAAATCCCCTCCCATAGGTATAATGAAGGGCAAAATTCAGGTTGGTCTGGTCGTTAAGGGCCGAATTGACATGTAACTGGTAGTGATCCTGTGAATAATTATCCACCTGATCCTCATACTGGTAGTAATTAAAAGTCCGCCCCGAATTCAAGAGATTATCGCGCTGCTCTTGGGTATACCCGTTCAGGTCAGCTACTAGATTCATCCCCTCCACATCATTTTCGAGCCTGGCCTGGGGAGTTCCCCACCACGACTGGTAGGTGCGCTCATTGCCGGCAAAGGTCAGAAATCTTACAACTGTGCGGTTTCCATTGTATAATCCCGAAAGGTAGTACGATCTCAGGTCGGATGATGCCCGGTCAATGTAACCATCGCTGGTGATGGTGGACAGTCGCCCGTCCACTGACCATCGGTTTTTGATCAGGCCGGTTCCAAATTGCAGTGTATTCCTCAAGGTGTTGAAAGATCCAGCTGATACCCGGTATTCGGCATAGGGGTCTTGCTCGAAAGTTTCGGTAAGCAGGTTAATGGTAGCCCCGAATGCGGCAGCTCCGTTCGTCGATGTCCCAACTCCCCGTTGAACCTGGATCGACGAGGTGGATGATACCAGGTCAGGGGTATTTACCCAGAAAACTCCGTGCTGCTCACTGTCATTCAGGGGTATCCCGTTGATAGTTACGTTGATTCTCGTCTGATCAGTACCCCTTATCCTGATCCCGGTATACCCGATACCCGCACCCGCATCGGAAGTGGAAACTACCGAAGGTGTAAACTCGAGAATTACCGGGATATCCTGGCCAAAATTGGATTTTTCCAGCTGTTCAGCCGACACATCCGTAAATGTTGTTGGTGTGGTGGCATCCGCCCTGGTAGCTTCCACTACTACCTTGTCTTTGAGCAAGGAGACCGGGTACATAACAATTTCGAGGTTTCCGTCTCCCGGAACCTTTATCAACCTGGATGTTTCGCCAAAAGACACATGCGAGAAATTCAAGGTATAGCTTCCTTCAGTCAAGCCCCTTAGCTCAAACTCACCTTTACTGTTGGTATAGGTCCCCATTTGTATTTTTCCCACGGTAACATGTGCATTTTCAATCGGGACACCGGAAGATTCCAGGACTCTGCCTGAGATCATTTCCTGTCCGTACGTATGGTATCCCGCCACCATAATTAGAATTGCCAAGATCTTATTCATCTGCGCTTGTGTATTTATCCTAAAAAAAACAGTGGGGGTACTCCCTTCGGCCGCATTACCGGCATCAGGTTCATAGGGTATAATCTCAGCCCGTATTTTCAGGCACCCCCGTTATGTAATAACAAAATTAACGAATAAAGTTATATATCAATTCACCACTAATCATATATATTTGGCAACAGAAGCTCTCAAATGTACTCTGTAAGAGGTAATCGCAAATACCAGATAGAAAATAAGAACGGCCAGTGGTTGATCAATGGAAAGCAATTCAATGGCTCCATTAACCCCGAAGACTCAACCGGTTTTATAATCTCAGAGGGCAATTCAATCTACAAGGCCGAAATTGAGTCCATCTCCGACGACCAGACGGAGTTCTCTGTTTCCATCAATCATATTCCCTTTACATTGAAAGTAAAGGACCGGCTTGATCTCCTTGCAGCAGAGATGGGTATGAAAAATATCGGTAAAAAGAAGTCGGAAGATGTTAAAGCTCCAATGCCCGGGCTTATTCTTGAAGTTAATGTTGAAGCAGGAGAAAAGGTAAAAAAAGGAGATAAATTGCTGATCCTGGAGGCGATGAAAATGGAAAATATCATTAAAGCCGGGCACGACGGCACTATAAAAGAGATAACTATAGAGAAGGGTCAGAATGTGGACAAAAACCAGGTATTGATCCGGTATTAAAATGGAATATAAAAGAATATTACTCAAGGTAAGCGGCGAATCCCTCATCGGAGATGGCAACTACGGTATCGACCCGAAGCGATTACAGCATTTTGCCAATGAGATCAAGCAAGCCAGGGAACAAGGCCTCGAGGTTGCCATAGTGATCGGGGGCGGTAATATCTATCGGGGTGTACAGGCAGAAGCTGCCGGAATCGACAGGGTTCAGGGAGATTATATGGGTATGCTCGCTACAGTAATTAACGGGATGGCACTCCAGAGCGCCCTCGAAGATGCCGGTATGTATACCCGGCTTATGAGCGGTATTAACATGGAACAGGTGTGTGAGCCCTTTATTCGACGAAGAGCCATCAGGCACCTCGAAAAAGGCCGGGTGGTGATTTTTGGTGCCGGAACCGGCAATCCCTACTTCACGACCGACAGTACCGCCGCACTGCGGGCTATAGAAATCCAGGCCGATGTGGTCTTTAAAGGTACCCGCGTGGATGGCGTCTACACTGCCGACCCTGAAAAAGATCCCACTGCTACCCGCTATTCCGAGTTATCGTTCCAGGAAGCCTACGAGAAAGGACTAAACATCATGGATATGACTGCCTTTACTCTCTGCATGGAAAACAAACTACCCATCATCGTATTCAACCTGAACGAAAAAGGCAGCCTGCTCAGGGTGCTGAAGGGGGAGGCCGCGGGAACCTTAATTCGGTAGGGTAACTAACAACTAACAACTGAGGGAAGAGATGATAGATAATAGATGATAGAGTATAATCTGTTATACTCTATCCTTCAATTATAAATTATTATCTATCCTCTATCCACTTCCCGGTATCCGGTATCGGGTATCCGGTATCCTGCATCCTGCATCCTCCTTTGAATATTCGCCTCTACTTAAGATATTAGCATCGGCTTAATAAATGCCTCACGAAAATGGAAGATATCGAATTTTACCTGGCTGATGCCGACGACATGATGGATAAGGCCGTAACGCATACCGCTCACGAACTGGTGAAAATACGAGCGGGAAAAGCCAATCCTTCCATGCTGGAGGGTATTATGGTGGAGTACTATGGAACACCTACCCCCCTTAACCAGACAGCAACAGTTTCCGCTCCCGATGCCAGGACCCTTATGATTAAACCTTGGGAAAAATCGATTATAAGCGACATTGAGAGGGCGATCATTAATTCAGACCTGGGCCTGAATCCGCAAAACGACGGTGAACAGGTTATTATCAATATTCCCATGCTGACAGAGGAACGCCGTATCGAATTAATGAAACAAGTAAAGCACGAATGTGAACTGGGACGGATCAGCCTGCGAACAGTCCGGAAGGACGTCAACGATCACCTGAAACAGTTACAAAAGGAGGGTGTTTCTGAAGATGACGTGAGAAGGGCCGAAGACCGTGTACAGGAAATCACGGATAACCATTCCAAGAAGATCGACGAACTCCTCGAAAAAAAGGAGTCGGAGATCATGACGGTCTAATTGAATATTATATCCGGGGGAAGGCCAACTCTAATACCAACCCCCTGGAAATTTCCATCCAGAAAGGAAGCTACGGCTTCTACTCGCATAAATCTGAACAAGTAATCCAGTCCATAGCCTGCTTCCAGGTAGGTACTCCCGGGCACATATAAAGCATTGAACACCGCAAAATCCCTTACCCCCTTTTTTGCCAGGAATGGCAATCGAGCCAGAAATTTATTGCTCTGAAATTTGAAATTGGTATTTAAGCCAAATGAATAACGGCTATTGCTGAGTTGATAGTAATTTAGCTGACGGTACTCATTTCCCGGTGAAAAGATAGTTTGGTTTCCGTTATAATGATTGAAATCCATAAAATAGACTCTTTCTTTATTCAGGAATGACTGGTAGCTACCCACGATATTCAAGGTTCCCAACGGATTGAGGTCCCAGTCATATTCAATCACAGTAGATTGGCGGAGATAGTCTGTCTGCCCGTTGAATAAGCCCGGCAATGCTTTTCTCAACCTGAATGTAACAGTAGGTGAAGTATTGCGCATGGGAATCCTTCTGCCATTACGCATTCGGTATTTAAGCCACGGCCTTACACGCAGGCTGCCTTCGATGAATGTGTGATTGTGATCGGGAAATGAAGTATCTGCCAGGAATTCATTGGAAGGATCGTTTTCGGTATAAGTCCTGTTGTTCCAATTGATCATCGAGAAATCGGAATTATTCCGGAGATTCCTCCTGTACTGGTAACCTAACTGGAAACCAGCACGCCACTTACCACTGAGGTCTTGCTGGAATTCGAGCAGGTATTCATCAGCCTGGTAGAGCTTCATGAAATTCTGCTCCATAAATAAGGTATAGAGTGCATTCAGGGTTGGGTGGATGGGTGCCTGATCATTATACTGGTAGATAGTAGATCCACCCCTAAAAGAAATAGTCGAACTCTTCACCCCCTTTCTCCTGGAATATTCCGTGGAAAAGTGTGGAAGTAAACGGTTTCTTGCCAATGAATACCTGAGGTGGCTGTCGAATTCAAACCTTCTTCGCGTGGTCGTAATATTTGGGTTATCAGCATTGAGATTGGATTGTCGGCGATACCCCAAAGAATAATCAATAAAAAGACCTTCCACGGTATTGAAGCCTATCCCCGAAACAGGTTCCTTGATGAAAGCTGTATTCTTCTTGTCCATCCTGTAATACCCTCCCGTAAGAATATGATAAATCTTAAACCCGCGTTTCCTCCTGGCCTCTTTTGTCGTATCTTTTTCAAGGTTTCCGGCTATGCTATCAACCTGACGATAACCTATAATCTCTTTTTTAGTCAGCGGTACGGGGCGTACTTCCGACCAGTAGTCCTTACCCCTCTTATAAGCCAAGGAATCAATGCCGAATGCACTGGTAAGTAGAATATCCGGCTCCTCGCTTTCCTTCAGTTCCTCCTTTTCATACTCCTTCATCTGCTTTCGCAGCTCCTTCCTGGACAATTCAGGAGCCTCCTTCTCTGTTTCAGGTATTTCCGTAATGGCTGATTCCAAGGCTTTCAGCTGGTTCACCCGGTCCTTTTCGATTTTCTCATCAACAACCACTACTTCCGGGCTGAGCTCCCGGTTAATTTTTACCTCCGAGTAGTTCACCGAGGCGAGGTACTTATACCCAAAGCCAACACCCAATATCTTCCCTCCCACTTTAAAATTGTGAGTAACAGGCAGCCAGGCCAGGTTTTCGAATTCCCGGTACAACTGCTCGACATGTATGCCAATTCCGAGCTTCACGGCATCCAGCTTAAGACTGTGGATACTCCAATCGTCCTCTACAATGGATATCTCACCGTTAAAGAGGTGGTCTCCTGTTGTACGCGCTATCACCTTGACACGATTGATCTCATGACCCTGGTCGGTATAACTTCCGAGGTATTCAAACTTATAATGTGAAAATGCCCTGGGATTCAAGGGGGAAATGGTTTCCACAATTTCAGGTTCATAAAAACTCGCGGTGATGTAACTGTTCGGACTGGTATTGTTGTCGTCACCATTACTGCGAATGGAAATTACTTTTTCCTCGTAGTGTGCCGGACGGCGAAATTTGATCTCACTTACCGACTCGGCGATAAATGTCCTGCTCGTATCGATTCCTTCTTCTTTCAGCCGTTTGCGAAGGAAAAACGGGATCTTGTTGAGGTTGCCAGTCCCTTTCATATACACCCTTGAAGTATGCTCATCGACAATATTCCTGTAGTATGGAGCTTTCGCAATGGCCTTTCGCATTATGGTATAAGCCGGGTCCTCCGCCCCGGCCCGGATCAGGACTTCGTTGAGTATGATTGCCTGCGGTTTCAACTGAACATCGAGGGTCACCTGCTCGTTGGTCAAGGTTACTCTTTGAGAAAAAGTCTTATAACCGATGAATCGAAAGATGATCGTATAGCTCCCCGGAGATAGCTCAAGAAAATATTCCCCTTCAAGATTACTGGCCGTTCCCATCCCTGATTCAAGCACATAGATCGTTGCCCCGGGCATGGGATCTCCGTTTTCATCTGTGATTTTACCCGAAACTGTCCCGCCCATCACAAACCCGGGCAAGCACCCGATTAGGAATACTATGAATATGTACCTGATCATTCCACTAGCCAAGACGCAAAGATAGGAAAATGGGTTGCATTGAGGTGTGATCGTCATCCTGAG
>JAHEKQ010000006.1:50144-62411 GCA_024638265.1 Flammeovirgaceae bacterium | reverse complement strand
ACATTGGAGTTACCTCAAACTTGGAAAACAGGGTCTGGGAGCATAAGACGAAGGTCTTCCCGAAAAGTTTTACAGCCAAGTATAACTTGGATAAACTTATCTATTATGAGCAATATGATCTTATTGAAGAGGCTATCGCTAGGGAAAAATACCTAAAAAGTAAAAAACGTTGTTTCAAAGAGCAGTTGAATAATAAGTCTAATCCCGAATGGAAGGATCTCAGTGAGGATTGGTATGAAATTAGTTGATTTACTGAATTGGACTTAGAAGCAGAGCCTGGCAGATCCTACGGTCACTTCGTTCCCTCAGGATGACGATCACTATTGAGGTCGGACACCTTACCACTTTACAACTTAACCGACCACCGACCACCCACTACCCACTACCGACCACAGACCTACCAACCAACCCACTAACCATACACTCCCTTATCCCTGATATAAGCCTCCACCGCCTGTGGTACGAGATAGGTGATCGACTTGCCCTCCTTCACCAGTTTGCGGATTTTGGTGGCGGAAATATCGATCAGCGGAGCGTCGACGAAAGAGACAGAGGGATGGATTTTCCATTTTTCTTCACTCCCCCCGGGCCGGGGATAGACGTAAAGGCGGTAATTATCGAGAATGAAGTCAGCGTTTTTCCACTTGTGAAAAGATTTGAGATTGTCTTCACCGATAATTAAGGAAAACTCATGGTCAGGATGTTTCTCTCCCAGGTAGGCCAGGGTATCCACGGTGTAGCTGGGTCGGGGCATGGTAAATTCAATATCAGATACCCTGAATTTATAGTTATCATACGTAGCCGCCTGGACCATATTATAGCGGTCCTCCTCGTGGGCGAGATTTCCTCTTTTTTTGAAAGGATTCTGAGGGGAGACGATGAACCATATATTCTCCATGTCGGTAGATTCCAGCATGGTCTGGGCGATCACCAGGTGGCCGGTATGTATGGGGTTAAAGGAGCCAAAAAACAACCCGGTTTTCATTTCATCAGGAATAACTCGATCAACGTTCGGGTTTCATCAACGGCGGTATCCAGGTCATCGTTCAGGATAACCACGTCATAATATTTCTCATACGAAAGTTCCCGTGCCGCCTTACCAAGTCGTTTTTCCAGGGAATCTTCGGTTTCCGTACCTCTTCCTGTAAGACGGTCCTTTAGTATTTCGAGTGAGGGTGGCCTGATAAATATTGCGAGCGCGTCACGACCAAAATACTCCTTGAGATTCTTACCCCCTTCGACATCCACGTCGAATACCGCGATATTTCCCTCAGACCAGATACGGTCGAGTTCTGATTTAAGCGTACCGTAAAAACAGCCGTCGTAAACCTCTTCATGTTCTACAAAGGCATTTCCCTCCAGTGCTTTTCGAAATGCCCCCTCGGACATAAAATAGTAATCCACTCCATGGACTTCACCAGACCGGGGTTCGCGGGTGGTGGCGGAAATACTAAAGGTAAGTTGGGGGAATAATTCCAGTTGACTGCGAACGATGGTAGTTTTTCCCGATCCCGAAGGAGCTGAGAATATTATCGCTTTTGACATCAGGCCCTACCGGACTGGCTGATTTGCAATCGGATGGAGTCCACAAGTCCTGCAGGTGGTTTCGAGTGGTTGCATCTAACCCGGAGGAGTTCTTTTATGGATTTGTCCAGGTTGTACTTTTCATAGCACGGCATACACTTTTCAATGTGTTCCTTAAATTTTTGCGTCTCAGCCGGATTAGCTTCTTCGTCCAGGATGCTGTCGAGCATATCGAGGACTTTCATGCAGTCATTTTCTTCTTTGCTTCCGAACAAGTTGTTAATCACGTTTTTTAAGCCCATTACTATAGAATCTAAATATATCCCATTTTTTTAGCGTAACTGCTCAATTTTTCCTTTAACAAATTCCTGGCCCTGTGAAGTCTCGAGCGGACAGTGCCTATCGGGATATCCAGTATTTTGGCCATTTCATCGTACTTAAAACCTTCCAGATCACATAAAATGATTACGGTTCTGAAATCCACATCCAGAGAGTTCAACGCATTGGAGATCTCGTCTCCAATCATGTCTTTCAGCGTTTCGGCTCTGAGGTCGGTAGTAATTGGTCTATCAACATCATCCGAGTTGTAAAAAGTTTCCACCTCCTGGTAATCCACTTTGGGAGGTTGTTTACTTTTCTTCCGGAAGTCATTGATAAAGCTGTTCTTTAGTATTCGGAACAGCCACGCTTTTGCATTAGTTCCCTGCTCAAATGATTCGATAAATCGGTATGCCTTTAGGTAGGTATCCTGCACCAGGTCCTTAGCATCATCCTCATCGAACGTGAGCCGGTGGGCAAAATTGTACAGCGAGTCAATATGAGGCATAAATTCCTCATTAAAGACCTTGTTCTTCTGCTCATCGCTGTACTGGTTTTTTGCCATGGGGTAAAAATAGTAAAAGTTTGTGAGTTGGTGGGTTTGTGGGTTGGTGGGTTGGTGGGTTGGTGGGTTGGAAGTTGAACAGACAAACCCACCCACTGACTAACTGACCAACCAATTCTTCCCAATTCCGACCAAAATACTGTTCATAAATGAACAATTTTTTACCTATCACAATACCAAACGGTCAGAAAACGTTGATTTAACTACTTGGCACAACTATTGAACTCTTAACTATGTCAAAGGTCAAAAATTCATATAAATAGGTTTAGGTTTACCCGAGGAAGCGTTGGTGCTTCCTCTTTTTTTGTAAAGTGCTTATGAAATATATCACCCGATTCTTCTGGATCTGTAGCGGCTCATCTCTTACTCTCATTAAACGGTATCCAACCGAAGGCAGTAAATATGCCGGTATTGGGGCTACGATTTTCTTCACGGGGATCTTTGCCGCTCTCTCTGCTACTTATGCCTTCCATACGGTGTTCGACAATTGGTATTTTGCCATCGCCTCCGGACTGGTCTGGGGACTTATGATCTTCAACCTCGACCGCTATATCGTGAGCAGTATGCGCAAACGTGATAAGAAGTCGACCGAATGGCTCATGGCTACCCCAAGGATTATCCTGGCAATCCTTATCGCTATGGTAATTTCGAAACCCCTCGAACTCAAAATATTTGAGAAAGAAGTAGAAAACGAGCTCGTGTTGATGGAACAAGAACTTCGCAAGTCACAAGAGGAAAGTGTGGCGAACCGTTTCAATCGACAAATGCTTAATCTCCAATCAGATATTGACAACCTGAAATCAGAAGTCACTGAAAAAGAACTGGTAAGAGATCAATTAGCAGAGGAGGCTATCAAGGAAGCGGACGGTACCGGAGGCACGATGATCCGCAGCGCGGGTCCAATCTACCGACTCAAAAAAGCGGAAGCTGACCGCGCGGAAGTAGAGCTCGTCGAGTTGAGAAATTACAACGACTCCCTCATCGCCATCAACCAGGTATCCATTGATTCGATCAGCACGAGAATGAAATCTGAGATCATCGGCCTGGAGGTTAAAAGTTATGACGGCTTCGCAGCCAGGATGGATGCCATGACCCGGATCACGCAGCGCAGCGCTACCATCGCACTGGCCCATTGGTTTATCATCTTGTTGTTCATCGCCATCGAATGTGCCCCGATATTCGTAAAGCTTATCTCACTGAAAGGCCCTTACGACGACAGACTGCAAGTCCACGAACACAAAGCACACACGTTGCGCACTGAGCAGATGGCTTTCGATAACGAGGTGGTCAAAAAGAAGACCGCGCGACTCAAGGAACAGGAGAAAGAATGGGTCCAGGAAGAGCTAGGGAAGTCTTTGAGGTGAGGTTGTGTTTGTCTCCTCACCCTAAATCCCTCTCCTCGGAAGGAGAGGGACTTGAATTCTCTTGTGATTCTAGGACTTGTGGTAAGAACTTATTCCCCCTCTCCGTTACGCGGAGAGGGGGTTAGGGGGTGAGGAGAACATGCTCACCACCAATAAGAAGCCCGGGCTCCTGGAGTCCGGGCTTCAAGGCAAATATAAAACGGGATTATCTTGTCGCCACCACCTGGAATGTCCGGACCATGCCGATAAATTCCGAACGGTAGCCTTCCTTGTCTTCTCCTTTCGCGCCCTGGGCCATACGGATTACGCTTTCATAGCTGGCGTCTCCGGAGAACTCCGATTCGCGTAGCAGCATGCCGAAGGAGGCGACCGCTGCCGACCAGCGGAAATTGTCGCTGGTGGTGGCCAATTCGGTCTGACCATCAATCACCGGGTGCTCGATCAGGGAACTGATATTTTCGTCGGGACGCTTGTATCGCAACTTGATCGTCATAAGCTCCTTGCTCTTTTTGGCCTTGGGATCAATCTTGATCTCCTGGTACCTTAACTCGTCAAGTGGAGAAAAGTCACTTTCCACACCATCGGGAATTATTTCATAGAGGGCCGTCACGGTATGGCCTGAACCCAGTTCGCCCGCATCTTTTTTGTCATTATTGAAGTCCTCATCGCGCAATACACGATTTTCATACCCGATGAGCCGGTAAGCCTGAACTTTGGTCGGATTGAATTCGATCTGCAACTTCACATCCTTGGCAATGGTAAACAGCGTGCCCCCGAATTCATTGACCAGTACTTTATTGGCTTCCCGGATATTGTCGATGTAGGCATAATTGCCATTGCCCTTATCGGCGAGGATTTCCATTTTGGAATCTTTGTAATTACCCATGCCAAATCCGAGGACGGTAAGGAATACGCCATCCTGACGCTTCTCTTCAATAAGTCGCTCCATGGCAGCATTACTGGATTCACCAACGTTAAAGTCGCCATCTGTCGCCAGTATCACGCGGTTGTTTCCGCCTTTCACAAAATTCTGTTTGGCTATCCTATAGGCGAGATTGATACCTGCACCGCCAGCAGTAGAACCACCCGCTGATAATTGATCCAATGCTTCAAGGATCTTTTGCTTGCTGCTTCCCGGTGTAGAGGGAAGTACGGTACCTGCAGCACCTGCATAAACCACAATGGCTACCCGGTCTTCTTCACGAAGGTTATTCACCAGGAGTTTAAAAGCCGATTTTAATAAGGGCAACTTGTTGGGCGCATTCATAGACCCGGATACATCCAACAGGAACACGAGGTTACTGGCCGGAAGGTTTTCAGTAGGGATCTTCTTCCCCTGCAACCCGATATGTACCAACCTGTGTTTTTCATTCCAGGGTGCCGTGGAGATTTCGGTGTGGACGGCAAACGGATGCTCATCCTTTGGACCGGTGTAATCATAGTTAAAATAGTTAACCATCTCCTCGATCCGGACTGCATCCTTAGGGGGTTGCATTCCATTGTTGATGAATCTTCGGATGTTGGCGTAGGATGCTGCATCGACATCGATGGAAAAAGTGGATAATGGATTCCTCAGCGCTGCATGGAAGATGTTCTCGTTGATGGCATCGTACTCTTCGGTATTGTGGGTGATATTGGGTTCACGCTGATAGTGTCCAAAACTTATATCCATATCATACTGTGCTGGAGCAGCCATTTCAGCACGTTTTCCCGATTTTATTTTTCGGTTAAATAGGTTGGGGCGACCGGTCACTATGACCTCTTCAAGCTGTACATTGTCTGGCTCCAGGCGCATATTGATGACATTTGAACTGCCGATCTTTACTTCTTTGGTTCCGAACCCTATATAGGTAAATACGAGTTTTCCACCACTTTGAGGGACATACAGGGTATACTTGCCATCAATATCAGTGGTAGTACCGTTTGAAGTGCCTTTTAACAGCACATTGACTCCGGGGATGGGAAGTTTATCTTCCACGGAAATCACTGTACCCGTTATTTTACGGGTATGTACTTCCTTTTGTGACGAAAATGCCAGGAAAAGGATTAAGGGGATAATGCTATATGTTTTCATCATTGCACAATTTTTGTTTCAATCATTTGTTAGTATGATGAGGCCGCATTCTTTTTTCCATAAATCTTTTTTCATTTTTTTATTTCCATATTCGCATACCAATCGATTTTGAGGATCACTCATAGAAATAATGACCTTTCCGACAGAGAATTGCTGGATAAATACAAGGCTTCCGGCGACCTTTCGCACCTCGGTCAACTGTACAACCGGCATATGCACCTGGTTTACGGAGTATGCCTGAAGTACCTGAAAGACCGGGATCAGAGTCAGGATGCGGTTATGGAGATCTTTGAACAGCTGGTGACCAAGCTGAGGGAGCATGAAGTAGACCGGTTCAAGAGTTGGTTGTATGTTACTTCCAGAAATTACTGCCTGATGCAGTTGAGGAAGTCCAAGCCCGAGATCCGTATCGAAGAATATATGATTCCCGATATGGAATCAGATGAGCAGATGCATCCTGATAGTGAAGACGGACTAGAAAAAGACCTTCAAAAGTTGGAGGCCTGTATTGAAGGGCTCGGAGAAGAACAAAAAGAATGCGTAAGACTGTTCTTCTTGAAGAAGAACTCTTATGCAGAAATTGTTGATAAAACCGGTCACCCGTTAAAAAAGGTGAAGAGTTTTATTCAGAATGGAAAAAGGAATTTAAAGATTTGCATGGAAGCAAATGGCGGGAAAAAGTAAACATATCGACAAGAAACTTCTGAAAATGTACCTCAGCGGTGAACTCAAAGGAGCTGATGCCTATGAGTTTGAGCGGCTGGTCCTGGAAAGGAAATTTGAAGCAGATGCCGTGGAAGGTGCCGGAAGCATAAGCAGCGAAGATTATTCCAGTGATCTTGCTGCCCTGGAATCCAGGCTGGAAGAGCGGGTAGGTACGGCCACAGCAGGTACAGGAGTTAACTTCGGATTCATTGCCAAAATTGCTGCTGGTATTGCGGTGGTGGCAGTAGCTGGATATTTTACCTATGACCTGGTGAACCGGAATAGCCCGGGTTTCGAGCAGATATCAGGCCCGATCGCAGAGAGCAGTATTTCGGACAGCCTGGCAGATTCCCGTCAAAATGAAATCGATACATCCATGATTGCCCTAAATGAGGTGGGCGAAGTGGAGATTGAAGAAATCGCGGACGAAACGATGGCAGAAGGGGAAGAAACAAAACCGGAGGAATTCCTTGTCGAGGAAGAACCGGGATTGCTCGCGGATGCTGAAACGAGTGTTACTGATACTACTCAATTTACAATTACCGAGGATCTCGATGTCTCACAACCCATTGTAATGGATGAACTCACCTCCGAAGACCTGTCGGGTATTTCCCGTATCGAGGTGGACTCCATGGTCACGGAAGCGGAGAAAGATGTGTCCAATGAAAACATGACAAGACTCCAGGAAACCCGGGCCGCAAAGCGCAAGGAAGCAGCACCGTCTATGGCCGCCATGGAATCCTTTGATGATGCGGTGACTACAATCAAAGGAAAAGTATATGCCGAAGGTGAAAGCGACCCCATACCTGGAGTGAATGTAATTATAAAGGGTACCACTACAGGAACCCTCACGGATCTCAATGGAAATTATTCAATATCCGCCAGTCCGGGTGAAACACTGGTATTCAGCTATATTGGAATGAGCAGCAGGGAAATCCCGGTTACAGGAACGGATCCAATCAATGTGACCCTCGCCTCCGATGTTACTGCCCTGGAGGAAGTTGTGGTAACGGGGTATGGCTATTCAAGCGGATCAGAAGAGGTTGTAAAGGTAGGGGCACGGCCGGTGGACGGCTATAGCTCTTTCAGGAATTATGTAAAGGAAAATCTTCGCTATCCCGAAACAGCTAAATCCAATAATATAACAGGACGTGTAGTGGTGCTCTTCACCGTCAACTCCAATGGTTCACTTTCCAACTTCCGCATCCGCAAAAGCCTGGGCTACGGTTGCGATGAAGAAGCTATAAGGCTTATTAAGGAGGGCCCCGCCTGGCAACCAGGTTCGGCCGGGGATGCCAGCCTCACCGAGGAGATGAGAGTAACCATTAGGTTCAAGGAGTAGGGACTGGGGTTGGTCTGCTATCTTGTTCCTTCCCGTAGAGATCGGATACAGGAAGGGGATACAGGAAGGTATATGGGGTATGGGGCTGAAACCCTGTTCCTCTCTCCCCTCAAACCTCATCGGCGCGCATCATCAAGTTCCAACTGCCATTGTTCGTTGTACTTCACTTTTCCCTGGTCGATCATTTCGCGCACCAGGATTTGGAATTCATCCTCGTTTTCCGGTTCGATTTCGCTGATCAGCTCTTCCATATATTTGGGACCTTCCTTCAGGATGTGAATTATTTGCACCTGGTGTTGTTCATGGTGGACATCCTCGTCATGTTCCTGCTGCTTGAGACAGGTATCACAAATACCGCAGTTCTGGTAAGAGACTTCACCGAAATAATCCAGTAATATCTGTGACCGGCATCGCTGGTCATTTTCCACGTAATCCACGATGGCTTTTACTTTGGACAATTCATGTTCCATCCGCTCCCGGATTCTTTTTGTATCGAGCGGTAAGTTTTGACTGTCGTACCTTTCAGAAAGGAATACCATCTGGGGCTTTTCCTTCTGTTTATCGTAGTCAAGGATTCCCATTTTATCTAAACCTTCAAGCCCCTTTCGTACTGCTGCCGGATCCGTTCCCAGTAATCGTGAAATAGACACTTCAGAAACATTTGTCAGCTGGTTGAAAAGTTCACCACCATATAAACGGAGGAGCGCCTTAATCAGGGGATCAAAACTGCTGTTGGCAATCTGGAACTTATAGAGATCCGCCCTTTCCACCAGTATCCAGGCACGGGAGGGGTTATTGAACGATTCATTGAGGTGAATCAAACCCTCACTTTCTAATTTCTTAATACCCAGGTAGGCTTCCCTGGGTTCAAATTTGAAATGATCACAAAATGCGCCGATTTCGAAATCATAACTTGCATTCTCACTAGAGCCCACCGCAACTTTGAGAAAGTTAGCCAGTGCCTGGTAGATCCTTTTGAGATAGTCCACCTCGGGATTGGATTGTCTCACCATTCGCTGCAGGTTATCGACATCGTGATTGTGGTAAAGGATGACGGAATAGGACTTCTGTCCATCTCTCCCACCCCTTCCGGCCTCCTGGTAATAGGACTCCGGCGATTGCGGGACTTCAAGGTGTACCACAAGTCGGACATCCGGCTTATCTATTCCCATACCAAAGGCATTAGTGGCCACAATTACACGCACCTGGTCCCTGATCCAGGCTTCCTGTTTTCTTCCTCGGATTTCCGTGCTGAGTCCGGCATGATAGAAATCAGCTGAAATTTTATTCTTCATCAGATACTGGGCAATCTCCCGGGTCTCTTTCCGTGAGTTCACATATACGATTGCACAACCGGGAATTTTACTTACTATCTCAAGGAGTTTTCCTTTTTTGTCCAATGTCTTACGTACGGAATAGGAAATGTTCTCCCTCGCAAAGCTCTTGGCAAAGAATTGTGGATTTCGAAGTTCGAGTTTTTGGGCAATGTCTTCCTGGACTTGTTTGGTTGCAGTGGCTGTTAGGGCTATGACCGGCACATCAGGAAGCAGATTTCTGAACTCGGGAATTTCCAGGTAGGGTGGTCGGAAATCATATCCCCATAGGGAAATGCAATGGGCCTCGTCTATTGCGAGAAGAGAGACATCCATCTTTTCAACCCGTTTTCGAAACAGGTCTGACTTAAGTCTTTCGGGAGATACATAGAGAAATTTGAAATCCCCGTATGCACAATTATCCAGAATAATATCAATTTCCCTGGCGGTCAGTCCCGAATATATGGCGGTGGCCTTGATATGCCTCCGTGTCAGCTGTTCTACCTGGTCCTTCATAAGGGCAATCAGCGGGCTGACCACAATGGTGATGCCGTTGAGGGCTACACCGGGTACCTGGAAACAGATGGATTTGCCACCTCCTGTCGGCAGAAGTGCCATCACATCATTTCCCGCAATCACCGAATCGATGATCTCATCCTGCAGATGTCGGAAACTTTCATAACCCCAATACTGCTTGAGTATGTCCAGCGGAGTAGGCATGTTACAGAAAGTTACTTTACTTTCCGCAAAACTACACCTGTTCTGAATTTGAATTCAGTTTCGGGAGCCAGTTCGAGGAGCCCATGGCCATTATTAAATGAATCGGGGGCGTTTGTCATAGGTTCGATAGCAACACTTTTCCGATCCGAAGGAGTATATATTACGAGGTAATTGTAGCCTTCAAGTCCCTGCTCCTGCCATACTTCAATTTCATGCGTATCATCGTACAACAGGGTTTTTACAACACCCTCGCCATCAGGGAGAACAAAACAATCGTCGAGATGAAGGTCTCCCAGGGGCGTGGTGGATTCTGACAATTTTTGCCATTTACCACTTGGGATCATAAACTTGTCAAGCTCGTACATCTTCGACGTTGGTAATTTGAGGGAGAGATTTTTGATATCCTTATTCAGGGTAAAATAAGCATGCCAGCCATGCCCCATCGGTATATGTTCGTCGTCAAGGTTGCGTACGGTAGTTTCAATTGTCAGTGAGTTACGTTCGAGAAGAAACTTATTCTCCAACTGGAAATGGAACGGATACCCTTTCTGGCCCGGGAATGTATAGCTGAAACTGATCCATGCCGAATCTGTGTGAATGCGACTGTCAGTCATGTAAAACTGTTTATCATGTACCAATCCATGGATGGCATTCTCTCCGGCGGGGTCGTTATACGGTAAGGAATATTTCCTTCCGCCGTAGCGGTATTTTCCATTGGCTATCCTTCCCGCGAATGGGCAAAGCTGGGCACCAGGAAAAGATTTTGCATTTTGAGTGAATTCCTCCAGGTCGGGAGATCCATTTACGACAGTAACACCGTCTAGGGTAAGCTCATGTATGGCAGCCCCGGCAAATGGCAACACCTGTATAGAATCACCGTTTTGATTCCCCATCCTGAAGATGGATTTATTGCCAAATGGAAGTTCTTCAATGTAATACATTACCCAGCCGTGGTATCGAATTCGATGCAATTATTGGTAATATTGCTTACAGTTCAAAATTTGATATGAGAAAAGCGTTAGTACTCGGTTCATCGGGATTGATCGGATCATACCTGGTAAAATTATTGGCAGAAAACGTCCATTATGAAAAGGTGTACGCAGCCGTCAGGAAGAAAGGAAAACTACAAGACAAACCGGCTAAAGTGGAAGAACTGGTGTTGGATTTCGACAACCTGAACTTTGTGTCTATTGATTACGATGACATCTATTGTGCTCTTGGTACAACCATTAAAACGGCGGGTAGCAAGGAAAAATTCTACCGGGTGGATCATGATTATGTAGTCGAATCGGCCCGTCGGGGACTTGATGGTGGAGCTCATCGATTTATGGTGGTTTCATCCATCGGTGCCAATGCTCAATCGAGTAATTTTTATTTGAAAGTGAAAGGTGAAACCGAACGTGACCTCGGTGATTTGGGATTTGGGACCTTACTTATTTTCAGGCCTTCCCTCCTACTTGGCCCACGCGAGGAGAACCGGCCACTGGAGAAATTTGGTGAGGTGATGCTGAAGATTTTTCGCCCTCTACTGCTTGGAAGCCTGAAAAAACAGATTCCCGTTCATGCTTCCCAGGTAGCTTCCTGCATGATTGACCGGGCGCTCAATAGCCAGGAAAGCAGAGAAATAATTGGATCCAACGAAATACGAACTTATCCAAGCTTAAAATGACCAGGAAAGAATACAAATTTGGTGAGAAGCCACTCAGTGCTATAGCCGACATTCCCGGAAAATCCAAGTGGATGTATATAATGGCTCACGGAGCTGGTGCAGGGATGATGCACAGGGGTATGGAAGCAATTTCCCAATCCCTAAATGAGATGGGGATAGCTACATTTCGCTACAATTTCCCCTACATGGAAGAAGGGCGTCGTTCTCCGGGTTCTCCGAAGCAGGCCATCAATGCTGTGGTCGAAGCTGTTAGCTTTTGCAAAAGTACATTTCCGGATCACCAACTGGCTGCAGGTGGTAAGTCCTACGGCGGAAGAATGACTTCGACCGCAGCCTCTACGGGATTGATCCCAGATGTGAAGTCCATTGTATTTTACGGGTTTCCCCTTCATGCCCCCGGAAGACCCGGTAACCAGAGAGCCGAGCACTTATATGAGGTCAAACAGCCCATGCTCTTCCTCCAGGGCACCCGTGACAAGCTGGCTGAATTGGATCTTCTGCAACCGGTCATCGACGAGATCAGCGCTCAGATTTACATCCTTGACGGAGCCGATCATTCCTTCAATGTCCTCAAAAGCAATCCGAAGACCAAGGAAGAGGTGCTTGCAGAGATGGCAGGTAAGGTGAGGGAGTTTTTGGGTTGATGGGTAGACGCGTAGACGGGTAGACGCGT
>JAHEKQ010000006.1:0-50044 GCA_024638265.1 Flammeovirgaceae bacterium | reverse complement strand
GATGCGTGGATGCGTGGATGCGTAGATGCGTGGATGCGTAGATGCGTAGATGCGTAGAGCGGTAAAGCGGGGAAGCGGTAGAGCAGTACAGCCGTAGGACATTAAAGGTCGATAATACGCTTCCGGAGGAAGCGAAATACCCTAGCAATGCGCAACGATAAGAAATTTCCCCTCTCCATGACGATGGAGAGGGTGCCCTGTAGCGAATGCTGCAGGGCGGGTGAGGTATATTATTGGGTTGCTGGGTAAATGGGTTGATGGGTTGAAGGGTGAGGTATAGGTTGGATATTAGGGTGAGTGGCAAAAGGCAAAAGTTAAAAATTGTGTGTCGGCTAAATAAGTTTGACCCTTGAACCTGCGTCTCGTGATCCCGTGAACCCTTCTATGAGTTGGAGGTTGTGGATTAAAGGGTTGATGGGTGGAGTGATGGACGAATTCAAACCAAACTTCACATAAACTTAAACGTCTCCAGCCAAGCCTCTGCCATTACCACGGCCCCGGGGATACTCGGGTGTACTCCATCAGGACACCAATAGCTCACAGGGGCATCGACCAGTGCTTTGTCGAAATAGGACTGGTAGGGTACAAATCCCGTATTAAACTCTCGCGCCAGCTTAAGGGCAGCTTCCCGGTAGGCTGAGAATTCTTCCTCCCAGCCTTCCTGCAGGGCGGTCCCTCCTTCCACCAGGAAAGGCTCCCCGATCATAATTGCGATACTGGGCCGGGCCTCCAGTGTTCGTTCGAGTAATCGCCGGTAATCATTCTCATAGGTCTCAACCGTCCCTTCATATTCATGACTCTTCGAATGCCAGAAATCATTTACCCCTATTAAAATACTTAAAAGGTCAGGCTCAAGATCCAGACAATCCTCCTGCCACCTTTCTTGTAGTTGAAAGACCTTATTTCCGCTGATACCGCGGTTAAATACTTCAAGTTCAAATGGAATATTAGTCCTAAGTAGGTTGGCGGCGGTATGAAAGGCATAACCTCCGCCCAGCGCCCGAGGATGATTAGGTTCCGATAATTCCCGGTCTCTACCGGCATCTGTTATCGAATCCCCCTGGAACAGCACTCTTTTACCTGTCCAGCGCTCCGCCATTTCGGGTGTCAGCGTGAAGGACTGTAATGAGATTGTCCCAGAGGCAAGTGCAATATTTTTTAGCCAGTTTCTTCGATTCATTGGGGGTTGGTCGGTTGGTCAGTTGGTGTGTTAGTCGGAAGGGTATACATAAATATTATTATCAATTATCTATCATCTTTATCTCAACTAGCCTAATAGTGTCCTTCATTTACCGGCAACCGAAAATTGAACTCCGTCCCTATTCCAGGGGTACTATTTACCGTAATCGTGGTATTGTGGCCTTCGAGAACATGCTTTACGATAGCAAGCCCGAGGCCGGTTCCGCCTTTCGCACGGCTTCTGCTTTTGTCCACCCGGTAAAATCTTTCAAATATCCTGTCTATATCATTCTTGGGGATCCCGATCCCATTATCCCTGACTGATATTTCAATAAAATCATTATCAAGCTTTTTTACCTTGATGAATACATCACCGCCCTCGTTGGTATAATTCAATGCGTTAGAGATAAGATTGTTGACCACCTGGCGAATACGCTGCCAGTCGGCAAAGACCATGATCTCTTTTTCATCACCCACATAGGACCAATCGAGTTTAATCTCCTTGCGTTCCGCTTTTTCCTCAAACTGGTCCATAATATCATCCATCAGCTTTCGTAAATCGAAATACTCGTAATTCATCCTGATATCCCCTGATTCAATCTGTGAAAGTACCATCAGATCCTGCACCAGTAAATCGAGTCCATCGAGGCTTTTTGCAGCTTTTTTAAGGAATTTCTTCCTTACGGCACGGTCTTTTACCGCCCCGTCCAGCAAAGTATGCACAAATCCCTGGGCGGCAAAAATCGGGGTTTTAAGCTCGTGGCTCACATTCGCTATGAATTCCTTTCTGAACTGCTCCATACTTCGGAGGTCATCGATCTCCTTCTGTTTATTAGTGGCATAGCTGGTAATCTCTTTATTAATCCTCTGTAGCGGATTGAGTACCGAGGTGTCGTCCACATCCACGAATGAGTAGTCCTTTTCACGTAACCGTCCCAGCACACTATAAATACGCTGTATTTCACGGAAAACCAGGAATTCCAGCACCAGGAACACAAGCAGGTAGGTAGAAAAGAAAGAGACAATGAAAACTACGAGGGCAACAGTTTTTTCTAGGTCTTTAAAGAACGCAAGGAATGAGGTGGTAATAATTGATATTACCAATGCCAATGACATTGAGATCACCCTTGAGTTAAGAATCATTCAGCAACACTTTCTTCAAATTTATAACCTACACCTTTAACGGTCTTTATATACTCGTTACCAATCTTCTCCCTGACCTTCCTGATGTGGACATCTACGGTTCGTGCAAGTACATAGACATCAGTCCCCCAGATATTATTCAAAAGGTCATCGCGGTTGTGCACCTTGTTCGGGTTCTGGGCCAGGAAGTAAAGCAGTTCAAACTCCTTTTTAGGCAATGTGAACTCATTCTCACCTTGAGTAACAGTATAACTTGATTTATTAATTACGAGGTCCCTGATCCGGATCTGGTTCTCCTCGGATTTTTTCCGGTTACTCCTTCGAAAAATAGCAGAGATTCGGCTCATCAGAGCTCGTGGCTTGATGGGTTTGGTGATATAGTCGTCTGCCCCAACTTCAAATCCGGCTATTTCCGAGTACTCTTCCGCGCGGGCCGTTAGAAATATTATAAAGGCATTGCCCATATTGGGAAGTGAGCGCATTTGCCGGCAAGTTTCCACACCGTCCTGTTTAGGCATCATAATATCCAACAGAACGAGATCAGGATCGAAATCCTTCGCAATCTTTACAGCTCTAATTCCGTTATTTGCAGTTCTTACTTCGTAACCGTTGTTCTTAAGATTGTACTCAAGGAGGTCGAGGATTGGTTCTTCGTCATCCACAACAAGTACTTTATAAGGAGTCTTACTCATGTTGAAAAGCTTGAAAGACGATTGAAATTAGCAGATTAAATAATTGTAAAAAAACCGTTGACTGAACTTAACAATAAATTAATCTCAATCTCCATACCTATCCTTTAATACTTCAAGGTAAGACTTCAGATCTCCTTTATACTTATCCCGCCATTCTGTGTCAAAATCATCCTGGCCTGAACGGTATCGAATAAAGCTCAGGAAATAGGTGTTATTGGGTACGATCTCCCCAAACGGTTTAGCATATTTCGCACTATCAGAAAAATCAATAGCCTTCAGGCCCCTTAGAATGTCATTCAACATATCGGTTTTGCGACGATCTTTCTCCTTGTTCTTTATATCCGATGAAAAGGAGCCGTAAAGGCTATCGAGCCGATCGGCCGAGTGGATAATGTACTCACTATACAGAGCCGCATCATTTTCTGACGCTAAATAATTGTACAATTCAGGTGAGTCTTCCCCATATCGGTCCTTCAGATAGATCTCAGTTCCGGCATCCCCGATAAAGGTGGCCAGGTTCTCATTTAATTCCGATGAATCGGGAATGTAGAGGGTCTCATGTGCCATCTCGTGTAATACGAGGTTCACAATATTGCCAGTACTGTCCTTTAGCATCTCAACTAATAATGGATTTTCAAACCAACCCAGTGTTGACCAACCGCCGGCGGTCCTGATGCCGGCATCCCATCCTTCAGCGATCAACCTGTCCCTTTCTTTTATGGCAAGTGGTAGATCAAAATATCCCTTATAAGGTACCTCTCCGGCCACTGGAAAATTCCACAAATAAGGCACAAGCCGATAAGGCTCTCCACCCATTACTACGTACATCACATATTTTCCTGAATCCAAATTGATGCTTTCATAAATATCCGAAGGATCCAGGCCCAAATCTCCCACGGCAAATTGCTTGACGTCTTTAACCAATCTAAGCTTTTCCTTTAACTCAATGGAATAGGCTCCATCAAGAACTTCCCGGGTATCGACGGCTCCTGAAATGATTCCGAATTGTCCTTTCGCCTGGCGGAGTCCATAACTCACAAGGTCCAGCTTTGTAATCAATAGAATGACCAACAGGGACGCTAGTATCTGGAAAATACGGATCATCTTCGACTAAGGTCAAATCTCTTCCGAAAATTAAAGTACAGGCCATGGTTAAAGTCGAATTTCTCAAATGAGAAATCATAAAAGGGTTCAAATCGAGTGGTCAACACCATACCATTACCAATATCTATATCGTGCATGATCCTCAATATCAAGAGGGTTCTCTGCGGGTCGACCGTATAGGGTGATTTGAAATTGCTGGATACAGACGGATAAATCTTTCCACCGAGTAGTGTAATGAACTCATTTCCCCTCCAGGCACTGACCATGATCTTGAGGCCATGGCGTAAATGTCTCATTACATTGAGATAATAGGCATTGCCATCCTTGTAAAGCAAGGTCCCGTTAAAATTCCAGTCGCGATAATACAGGTAATACCCACTCAGTTCCCATTTGCCTGGAAATTCATTTTTCCCATTGGTCCACTCCAGGCCGATGGCAAGGTTCATCGCGGTCTTGATCGGGTTGGGGTTGCTATCGATGGAACCCCCGCGATGGAAGAGAATAAATTGGAAAGGAATCTTCCATCGGGAATAATCCGTCTCTGACAAACCATAGTTCAGTCGTATACCCCCGTAGACTTCTTCCTGTTCCGGGTCTCCCCGGTAAATCATCTTTTCCCAATCCATCCACATATCCAGGTCGATCCTGTTATTATTGAAGCGAAACTGAACCCCCTGCTCTACGCGGTCCAGCAGTACACGTTCAAAATCGAAAAGCGGTTCGATCAGCCCATGATTTAATGAACCATCCAGCGCCCCGAACAGGATTTCAACGTTCTTGTAATTGGTTCGGAAAGTGAAAGTCGGAATAATCTCCTGGAAGCCCGGGGCTCCAAAATCCTGGCGGATAAATATACCGGCATCAAGCCTGAAGTTCTCAGACAAGGTATAGGTAACATTAGGATTCAACTGGATACCGAACAGGGAGTACCCATCGATCATTGGGTTAAAATACTCATTATTCTTAGTAAAGCCGAGCGATCGCAAGGACAGCTGCCAACGGTTACTATCGGCCGAATTTATACTCTCACGGTCATAAAAAACACGATTGGGCAGTTGTGAAAACCCCGATAAGCTCATGCCAATGGCAAAAAATAGTAGGACTGCTCTTTTCAATTCAAAAAATGATTTCGGGCAAAGATATGTAAATTGAAAAATAGAATTTTGTGACAACTTGTGTCACTTTTATTACTTTAAGCTAATTTATTTGGCAATTGCTAATTTTATTAGTTATTAATTTTATATGTTTGAATGAAAATAAGCGATACTCAAATGACAGAACTGGAAACGAAATCGATTAAATTGCAAAGTGAATTGGAGACCACTTCAAGGAGACCAGCAACTAACAACAGGAGAAGAAAAGAAACAGAAATGAGCAACAATTCTGAAAAACTCAAGGCACTACAATTAACCATAGACAAGCTTGAAAAAGCCTATGGTAAAGGTGCCGTAATGAAACTCAGTGATGAGAAGGTGATGGATATTCCCGCCATTTCGACGGGAAGCATCGGACTGGATGTGGCATTGGGAATCGGGGGCATTCCAAAAGGCAGGGTTGTAGAAATCTACGGACCCGAATCTTCGGGTAAAACCACTCTGGCCATGCATTGTATAGCCGAAGCCCAGAAGCAAGGGGGTATGGCGGCATTCATTGATGCAGAACATGCTTTCGACAAGCTTTATGCAGAGAAATTGGGAATAGATACTGAAAACCTTCTGATCAGTCAGCCCGATAATGGAGAACAGGCCCTGGAAATTACCGAACACCTGATCCGTTCAGGTGCCATTGATATTATTGTTATTGACTCAGTGGCTGCTTTGGTACCCAAGGGGGAACTGGAAGGTGAAATGGGAGACAGCAAAATGGGCCTCCAGGCAAGACTGATGTCCCAGGCATTGAGGAAACTTACCGGTACTATTAATAAAACCGGTTGTTCCTGCATATTTATTAACCAGCTGAGGGAAAAGATTGGGGTAATGTTCGGCAACCCCGAAACAACGACCGGGGGTAATGCACTGAAATTCTATGCCTCTGTCCGTCTCGATATCCGTCGTATCGGCCAGATCAAGGAAGGGGCCAATGATGTCACCGGTAACAGGACCCGCGTAAAAGTGGTCAAGAACAAGGTGGCGCCTCCCTTCAAAGTGGTCGAGTTTGATATTATGTACGGTAAAGGAGTCTCTAAAGTCGGTGAAATCATCGACCTGGGAGTAGAACTCAACATCGTACAGAAAGCAGGTTCATGGTTCAGCTACGACGGCAACAAATTGGGCCAGGGCCGCGATGCCGTCAAACAACTACTGGATGATAATCCGGAACTCGCGGAAGAACTCGAGATTAAGATAAAGGCCAAAATCAAGGGCGAAGATCTGGAGAAGCCAGTACCGGCAGCGGAGACAGAAAAGTAGCATTGGGAACAGCACCCCTCTAGATGGGGTACCCGCCAGAGTCGGACAAGGCAGGAAGAGCCTGCCTGCCGGCCACTGCCCACTGACTACCGACTACCGACCACCGACTAACTCCTTATCGCAATCACGGGGTCAAGCCGAGCCGCCAAGGCTGCCGGGATGATACCTGAAATCACACCAATGGTGGCAGAAACCCCCAGGCCGAGGATAATGTTCTTTAATGTCATGGTAACTTCCAGGCTACCCATGGGGATAAAGGTGATGAGATAGACGAGGAATAAGCCCGCCATTCCACCTATTATGCTCAGAAAAACTGCTTCAAAAAGGAATTGGAATAATATGAAATAGTTCTTTGCTCCCATGGATTTTTGGATTCCAATGATGTTAGTGCGCTCCTTTACGGAGACGAACATAATATTGGCAATACCAAAGCCCCCTATGAGCATCGCAAACAGCCCGATAAACCATCCTGCAATACTCAATGTGTCAAATACGCCTTCCAGTATGGAAGAAAGAGCTTCCGGTCGGTTGGTTGCAAAATTATTTGCCTCCCTTGGTTTGAGTCCCCTGAGGCTACGCATGATTCCCACAGCTTCATTTTCCAGTTCAACCAGGCCGATGTCTTCTTCCACACCTTTCATCCCTATCTGTGATTCCAGTTCATTCCAACGGCCTGTACCTGTGTTATAGAGTTTGCGGAAAGCATCATATGGAACGACGCAGTCATCATCCTTGCTGGAAAATCCGATAAAACTATCCCCTTCCCTTTTCAGCGTACCAATTACAGTGAACTTTGTGTTCTTAATACGTATAACTTTCCCTAGCGGAGACCTCCCTCCTGGGAAGAGATTATCGACAATGTTGGCACCAATAATGGCTACATTCCTCCCCGATGCAATTTCAGTACGCGTAAAATATCTTCCCTCAAC
This sequence comes from Flammeovirgaceae bacterium, assembly GCA_024638265.1. Taxonomy (GTDB): domain Bacteria; phylum Bacteroidota; class Bacteroidia; order Cytophagales; family Cyclobacteriaceae; genus JAHEKQ01. The sequence goes on along the minus strand of JAHEKQ010000006.1, from coordinate 42,589 downwards.
GATATCCAACTCGAATAGATCCGAATAACCATAACTCCCGCCAATCAGGCTGACATCACCTACACTGTTACTTTCATACTTTATGATGCTATTCTGTCGATTGGCGTAAATAGCAAGCGCACTTTCGTTTGTCAGGTTCTCTTCAAGTTCACGGTATTCCCTTATGCTGGGAGTAGGCCTTCGGAAGTAATCCCACCACCGGTACTCCTGGTTAGCCTCTGGAAAGGGCCATTTATTGATATAAATCACTCCGCTACCCAGAAAAGAAAGGCTGTCTTTAATATTTTTTTCAAGGGAATCAACCAAAGTCAGAACAGCTATTATAGAAAATATTCCCACCGTTACCCCCAACAAAGACAGGATGGTGCGCAATAAATTCATTTTCAGCGCTGTCCATGCAAATAAAATACTCTCACCTACTAACCTTAAAAATAGAATCACGATGTTCTTAGATATAAGCTCCTGTTTATTTTAAAAACTATTCAATATCTTTGCGGACTATTTTTATGACGTCTACAATAGTTTTTTCTCCAAATAAATTTACGATATGAAACTTTCAGAGTTCAAATATGATTTACCCAACGATCTAGTAGCGCTTTATCCGGCAGATAATCGTGATGAATCCAAACTACTGGTCGTTCATAAGGACACTGGAAAGTTCGAACATAAGCAATTTAAGGATATCATCGAATACTTTGATGATGGAGATGTCCTTGTTGCCAATGACACAAAGGTGTTTCCCGCCAGGCTTTTTGGACACAAGGAAAAGACCGGTGCTAAAATCGAGGTTTTCCTCCTCAGGGAATTAAACCAGGATATGTTCTTATGGGATGTACTGGTGGATCCTGCCCGAAAGATCCGGGTGGGGAATAAATTATACTTCGGGGATGGTACTCTTGTGGCTGAAGTAATTGACAATACGACCTCACGAGGCAGGACCATTCGGTTCCTCTACGATGGTGAACCGGAGGAATTCTACAAGACTGTGGATGAGCTCGGAGAGACTCCACTGCCCAAGTATATTGATCGTGCTACCGAGGCAGAAGACCGGGAGCGTTTTCAGACTATTTTCGCTTCCAAAAAGGGAGCGGTAGCGGCACCCACCGCCGGAATGCACTTTACACAGCAATTACTCAAGAGGCTGGAGATAAAAGGAATAGACATGGAATTCATTACCATGCACATTGGACTGGGTACGTTCCGCCCCGTAGATGTGGAAGATCTCACTAAGCATAAGATGGACAGTGAAAGCTTTGAGGTGAATGAATCTACCGTAGCCACGGTGAACAATGCATTGACCAACAAGAAGCGGGTATGTGCTGTGGGAACCACTGCTATGCGGACCCTGGAATCGGCGGTTTCGGCAAGTAATATGCTGAAAGTCAAGTCGGGGTGGACTGATAAGTTCATCTTCCCCCCTTATGAATTCAAGATCTGTAACGCAATGATCACCAATTTCCACCTTCCGCAATCCACTTTGTTAATGATGGCTTGTGCATTTGGAGGATATGACCTTATCAGGGATGCTTATGAGATTGCCAAAAAGGAAAAATATCGCTTCCTCACTTACGGGGATGCCATGCTGATCATTTAATATGAAGGAATATGCCATCATTGTGGCAGGGGGCAAGGGAACGAGGATGCATTCGGACCTGTCCAAACAATTTATTCCCCTTTCAGGGATTCCGGTAATCATCCATACCATTGAGAAATTTCGATCCTACTCAGGTGATATTTCAATAATACTGGGTCTTCCCATAGATGATTTTCCCATTTGGGAGAATATCAGTGAAAAATTCAAATTGAACGCTGACATCAAAGTGGTTGCCGGTGGTAAAACCAGGTTCCAGACCGTCCGGAATTGCCTTCAGGAGGTCACCGGCCCTGGTCTTGTGGCCATACATGACGGAGTCAGGCCCCTGGTTAAAATTGATACCATTAAGGCTTCGTTCAATCTCGCATCTGTTCATAAATCAGCAGTAGCCTCCGTTAGGCTGAAAGAAAGTCTCCGCAGGACCAACCAGGATGGTACCGAAGCGGTAGATAGATCACAATACCGGGTAATACAAACTCCCCAAACTTTTGATATCGATCTTATCAAAAAAGCTTATGAGTGTGATGAGGAAAGCTGGATGACCGATGATGCCAGTGTAGCCGAGCACAACGGACATTCCATTTCGCTTTTTGAGGGGAGCTATGATAATATAAAAATCACCACGCCGTCTGACATGGTGATTGCTGAATCACTTATAAATACTGCTTTCTAGCGAAGTCAGTATTCGTCTTCGTTGAAAAAGAAATCTTCTTTGGTGGGGTAGTCCGGCCAGATCTCCTCGATACTTTCGTAAGGCTGTCCGTCATCTTCCAGTTCCTGGAGATTCTCCACTACTTCCAGGGGCGCACCCGTCCTTATTGAATAGTCTATAAGTTCGTCCTTGGTGGCGGGCCAGGGTGCGTCTTCCAGGTATGATGCCAATTCTAATGTCCAGTACATTACAGGTTTAAAATTTGTGCAAAAATAAAATTATTGTTTGATAATAAAACTGCTTTGCGAATTATATATCTGAATAAATAATTAATTCAAAAGAATCCAATTAATATTTTATTTTTTCAGATCAGGCAGAATTCCTGGAGGCATTGATATTGCCATAAAGTGACCTGATTACCAGTTTCTCAAGGGTTTCCTTACGTTTTCCCTTGGGTTTTTCACTCAATTCCATCAGTCCATATTGCTGTATAATCAATAGTGGTAGCACAATGGATTCCCTGAGGGAAATAGATTCACGGATACTTTGATTTTTCTCAAGAAGCGACTTTTGTTCACTTATTCTAAGCAAGTAATCTACCGATAACTCATACTCAGCATATATTTTTTTCCAGAAAGCCGAATACTTCTTGTCTTTCTCCATGTAACGGGTAATTGGAAAATTGGTCTTACATAGTGATTGCATACTGTTTTCTACAAGGGTCCTGAAGAATAATGATGATTTGAAGAGGTCTTTCACTTCCTCAAGGCGTCCCTGTTCGTCCATTCGCTTCAGAGCGGCCCCAAACCCAAAAAATCCAGGGACGTTCTGTTTCAACTGGCTCCATGAGCCAACAAATGGAATGGCCCTCAGGTCTTTAAGCGTGAGTTTCGACGATTTGCCCCTTTTGGCGGGTCTGCTCCCAATATTTGCTTTGCTGTAATACAGCAGCGGACTCCTCTCTTCCAGGTATTCGATAAACAGGGGATCCGACTTAAAGTCCAGGTACTCCTGCTTGCTGATCTCTGACAATTCCTCTATCAGGCTGCGTTCTTCATCATTAAGGTTCTTATCCTCATCATTGAATACAATGTTTTCAAGTCCTGCAGTAAATAGCTGTTCCAAATTGAACCTGGCTGACTCCCTCGTTCCAAAATTGGAACTGATGGTCTGGCCCTGTATGGTTAACTGGATTTCCCTACTTTCGATACCCCTTCCCAGGGAAGCATAGAACTTATGGGTGTTTCCCCCTCCCCTGGCAGGCGGGCCTCCACGGCCATCAAAGAAAATCGAACGAATACCATATTCCTTTGATACCTGTGTAATGGTTTCTTTGGCTTTGTAAATAGACCAATTGGCCGTAAGATACCCTCCGTCTTTGGTCCCATCTGAAAACCCGAGCATCACAATCTGTTGATCGCCCCTCTGTTTCAGATGTTCACGATATGTGGGGTCCTGGTATAATTCCTCCATGATCTCGGAGGCCGTTTCCAAGTCTGCGATCGTTTCAAACAAAGGGATTATGTCCAAAGGTAGCTGACCCTTCCAACCCATCAATCGTGCGAGCATATAGACCCTTCCTACACTTCTCGCCGAGTTGGAATTACTGATGATATACCGATATGAGGCAAACTTACCATTTCGTTCGGTTATTTTGTGAATGACATTAAATGTATCCAGGTTGTCATTCAGGATAGCATCGTTAAGCTCAAGCTCGGAGGCTTCGCCGGAAAATGTGAAATATTCGGAAAGATTTTCGGGATTGAAATTTCGAACCGTATACTCATTTGCCTTTAACATCCCGTCGAAAGTATCGCGTAAGACATCATTATCTTGCCGTATGTCAATGCTAGCAAAATAAAATCCGAAGGTATTCAGCTTAATACGAAAGTCGATCAGATCTTCGCGGTACAATCCGCCATAGTTATTATCCAGGATTTCCTGGATTTTCTGAAGTTCACCATCCATCCACTTCTCATCAAAACCAGGAACTTTTTTACTTTTAAAAGCCTGCTCGTATACGTTAGCCTCAATTTCAGCAAGAATGGATGAAACATCCCTGAAAGTAATTTTCCTCTTGAGTTTAAGCAGATCCCTATGGTAACATTTGAAAATGCTACTCCTGAGCCTGTCAGCCACCTGCAGAGTAACCTCCGTGCTCACATAAGGATTGCCATCCCTGTCTCCACCCGGCCAGAAGCCCAGTTGGAACATCTGGCAATACGGAAGGATCTTTTCCGGCTCCCAGTCCAGTAACCTGTAAATCGAAGTATAAATATCCGGTATTGCATCATAAAACAGGTTTTCAAGGAACCAAATCAGGCTGATGGCTTCATCGAGTGGTGAAGGTTTGGTTTTCTTAAAGAATGGCGTATAACCCAATTGAGCAAGCAAATACTCAATTCTGCCAATATCATCTTTACTGACAGCTTCCGCGAGGTCATTAATGATTCCGAGTACCGGTCCGGGATAAAATTGGGTAGGGTGTGCTGTCAGGACCGTCCGGATCTTGTATTCCGACATAGCAGCCACCCATTCATTAATGAGGTGACGGTTATAAAGTGTTTCATAGAAGGCTTTGACACTCCCTGGACCATCTAAATCATTTATCTCAGAATATGCTGCATCTTCCAGGGCATCAACCAGTACAACCTGTCTTTCGATGAACTGTATAAAACGGAATAGCATATCCAGTTTCTCTTTATCTGTCTGGTAATTCTCTCTTCGGGCGAAGAAATCATCGATAATCTCCCTGGGTGTTTTCCCCTTTTCTAGTTTGTCCTTGCAAAATTCAGCAAATACAGGAAGGAGTATTCCCGTTTTATATATCCCGTCCAAACCGAGATTCTGGAATATGCTGTTGTAGATATTATATTTTAATCGAATCTTATGTTCAAAATTCGAAAGCTTTTTTTTCCCGTGTGGCATCCCGCAAATTAAAAAATTTAAAAGCGCTGACTCAAATTCATTGGAGACTTAGTAATCTAAGCCTTCTTTTTTGAAAAAATGGCAGGAATACTCTTCCGGAAAAACCCTTTTTCAAGAAATCTCACACCAAACCCCAACCTGAGGGAATAATAACTCAACCGATTTGTCAGTTGCTCAGACCCGGAACGGAAACGTCTATATTCCATATGGATACCCGCGAAATAAGTTGACTTGTCAAATCCAAGGTAGCTTCCCACCTGGTAAATCCCGTGCAAATTGATATCACGGTCAAGAGTGCCGGTGACCCTGTAATTCTCCCAATAATGGGCTACCCCATAAGCCAGGGATGCATTCAACACCCATGAATCTTTTACATAGGTATAGCCATATCCGGGCATTGCTGCGAACATCCAGTGTTCGTAAAGCTCCAAACCTTCAAATGAGCCGAAATCACTGCTGTTTTCCTTGATTACGCCGGTCTGGTCCTCAAGTTGAAATCGGGTGATCATGGTGTAGAGCATGGGCGATCCTGCTGATCGCGTTTGTTGCTCGTTTTGGTTGGTAACGGCCCTATGGGAATATTGTCTGTGGTTGAAAATATAATATGCCTGTACCAGGCTGTGTTTCAGGACTGCTTCACTTTGAGCAACCTTGTTAAAATCCCGGTACCGTTGCCATATCCCCGTTATACCCCACTTACGGGCTATGATATTTCCCCTGAGATCAAGGTTCCTCGAATCCTTTATATCACTGACAGGAAGGTTAAGACTTACATCGACATCAAATAAATGCAGGCCTATTCCAACGAAAGAACGTGCTGAAGGTGTGAATTTATTGGCCGAGATTTTAAGTTCAGTAGGGAAAGTCTCAAAATTAATGGCTCTCTGGACAAACTGAGGCCTAATATAGGAGAAGTTCTCAAGGGGTTCGTAGTAAGGCTTCTCGGTCAGTTGAAAAGCAAGGGTGGTCAACGTACTGAAGACCACCCCTGTTGCAAGCAAAGAGTGCTTTAAATAGTTATAAAATGTATTCACTAAGATCTTTGTTTTTCACCAGGTCAGCAAGTTTTTCGTTGACCATTTCCCTGGTAATGGCAATATGGGCGTTCTCGCCGATCACCTCGGGTACATCAAACAGGAATTCATTCAATAGCTTACTCATCACCGTATGGAGTCTCCTCGCACCGATGTTCTCAACATCCTGGTTGATTTGAAAGGCAGTCTCAGCGATCTCCTCAAGCGATTCATCATTGAAGGAGATCTTTACCTTTTCGGCGGCAAAAAGCGCTTCATACTGTTTGCTCAAGGCATTCTTCGGATCTTTCAGGATATGGTAAAAGTCATCCTTGGTCAGGTTCTCAAGCTCCACCCTGATGGGGAATCGACCCTGCAATTCAGGGATGAGGTCACTGGGTTTAGCTACGTGAAATGCCCCGGCTGCAATAAACAGGATGTGATCAGTCTTGATCAAACCGTACTTGGTGTTCACAGTACTTCCCTCAACAATGGGAAGCAAGTCCCGTTGTACACCTTCCCTGCTTACATCCGGGCCACTTCCTTTCGTTGACGCACTGGCGACTTTGTCAATCTCATCGATAAATACGATTCCAGAACTCGCCGCTTTCTCGATGGCCTCATCCTTGACCTCATCCATATCTATCAATTTGGCCGCTTCTTCCTCCAGGAGAATCCGCCTTGCTTCGGCAATGGTCACCTTTCTCTTCTTGTTTTTCTTAGGCATCATGTTCCCCAGCATTTCCTGCAGGTTCATCATGGACACTTCATCCATTGCTCCACCGCCGATCATACCCAAACCTGCAGCCTGGGGCTTCTTAACATTGATATCGATCTTTCGGTCTTCCATCTCACCTTTACGGATCTTTTCCCTGAATTTATCCCGGGTTTTTTCGTTCAATTCGTAATCGGTGGACGGAGAATCACCTGATTCGACAGGGGCAGGCCTCATACCGGGTTCTTTTAACGGTGGAATAAGTATATCGAGGATGATCTCCTCAACGTTTTCCATCGCCTTTTCTTTGACCTCTTCCGATTTTCTGGTTTTCACAAGGTTTACCGCTTGTTCAACCAAATCCCTGATCATACTTTCCACATCGCGACCGACATAGCCAACTTCGGTGAATTTAGAGGCCTCCACCTTTACAAAAGGAGCATCGGCAAGATTGGCCAACCGTCGGGCAATCTCGGTTTTACCCACCCCTGTGGCGCCAATCATGAGAATATTATTCGGGACGATCTCCTTTTGAAGTTTTTCATCAGCATGCATTCTCCGCCAACGATTCCTCAAGGCAATCGCTACATTCTTCTTGGCATCGTCCTGTCCAATTATATATTTATCTAACTCCTTGACAATCTGGTGAGGAGTTAGAAAGTCTTCCATCCTACTCATTGGTATTTCTTTTTAATCCTATTAACTGTTTTGCATTTATTGTAACTGACACATGATGGATTGATCCCGCAGCATGTTGCCTGGCAAACCCGTATTCAAAATTCACGTCTTTCTTGCTGAATCGTAATCCCGCACTCCATCCCGCCCCGTAGACATTCGCTGGTAATCGCAACTCATAACGCTTTAAAAAATTGTAGCCACCGAGTAACTGCAGGTTATCATTGAGTACCAGTTCAAGACCGAGATTGACAAAACTTGTGGCCCTCTGAAGGCCGGTGGTCAGGTCATCTTCATAGAGCTGGCTATCGGCACTCCCTATATTATAAAGGGTAAGCGTGGTCCTGAATGGCATATACTGAGGCTTATAGGTGACCCCGGTTTTCACTTCAAAAGGAAGGCTTGAACTCGAGGTTCCTGTATAGTCTGAAAGGATAAACCCTGCATTTCTGACAGCTATTCCCACAACCAATTCTTTTTGGGGATGAACAAAAACACCGCCGATATCAAGCATGAGGGAGTTGGCTGTATAGCCGCCAATAGAGGAAGTGATCCATTTCAAGGTGGAGCCGAGCGAAAAATTCCCGGAACTCCAGGATTTTGTGAGTCCAATCATAGTCTCCGATGATTCAAACTGACCGGTATAAGTCCCGGATTCGTCATATCCATCAATTTTCCCATATCCCACCCTTCGGAAAGTAAATCCGATGTTGCCTATACTGGGCAAATTCCAGGAGGAAGCCAACATACTGTGGTTGACCATGGCAGGATGTCTCATGTAGCTCAAGCCTATGTAATTATCTGTGGAATCGCTCAATAGTCCCGGGTTCTCCAGAAATAATCCGGGAATAAACGAAGTTGCCGTGATCACTTGTCCACCGAGGGCAGTCACATGAGGAGACAAGGGCCGGTTTATATTCTCAAAGGAATCCTGAGCCCTGACAGGCAGGGTAAATAACACTAGGAGCCCAAGAGAAAAAATTAACTTCACAGACTCAATTTAGATAATTTTGAGTTTGTTCTCGTCGATAGGTTCAATCTGAAGTGGATGAGGGACCTTTGACTTCAACAGGGCTACCTCAAGAACATCCGTTACACTTTCAACATATCGGATATGCAATTTTTCAAGGTACTTTTCTTCGATCTCTTCCACATCCCTTCGGTTTTTAACACTCAGAATCACTTCCTTGATTCCCGCCCTTCGGGCTGCCAACAACTTCTCTTTAATTCCTCCAACCGGAAGTACCTTTCCCCGTAAGGTAATCTCACCGGTCATCGCCAGGAAGGGCTTAACTTTTCTCTGGGTAAAAATGGAAGCCAATGAGGTGAAAATGGTGATTCCCGCGCTGGGTCCATCTTTGGGGACTGCTCCAGCCGGAACATGAATATGAAGGTCATACTGATTAAATACCCTATAGTCAATCCCCAATGAATCAGCATTTGCTTTAAGACAGGAAAGTGCCGCCATGGCAGATTCTTTCATGACATCCCCCAACTGACCCGAAATCGTCAATTTCCCTTTTCCACGGCTCAGAGAGGATTCAATAAATAATATTTCCCCTCCTACTTGTGTCCACGCAAGACCTGTTACTACGCCGGCGAGTTTATTATTCTGGTACATCTCACTATCAAACTTCTCTGCCCCAAGTATGCTGGTGATTTCCTTCTCCCCCAGGGATTTCTTGTATTCCTCTTCCAGGGCTACTGATTTGGCAATATTCCTGGTGACCGTACCTATATTGCGCTCGAGATTTCTTACACCTGATTCTCTTGTATATCCATCAATGATCTTTCTGAGTGCTGCATCGGTAAATCGGATTTGTTTCGAATTCAAACCGTGTTCGCGTCTTTGACGCGGAACCAGGTGTTTTTTGGCTATCTGAACTTTTTCCTCCTGCGTATAGCCATTGATCTCGATGATCTCCATCCTGTCTCGTAAGGCTGGGTGAATGGTATCAAGACGATTGGCTGTAGCAATAAATAATACCTTCGAGAGGTCGTAATCCACCTCTAGATAATTATCATTAAATGAGTGATTTTGCTCAGGATCCAGTACTTCAAGAAGCGCCGATGCTGGGTCTCCCCTGAAATCTGAACTCACCTTATCTATCTCATCCAGGATAAAAACGGGGTTCGAAGATTTTGCTTTCCTGATATTCTGAATAATCCTTCCCGGCATGGCACCGACATAGGTCTTTCTATGACCACGGATTTCGGCTTCATCATGCAAGCCACCCAATGACATTTTGACATAATTCCTGTTCAACGCCCGGGCAACGGATTTACCCAATGAGGTTTTACCCACACCTGGAGGACCATACAAGCAAAGGATCGGACCTTTCAGGTCATCTTTGAGTTTTAGCACGGCCAGGTACTCGAGAATCCTGTTTTTGACTTTCTCGAGGCCATAATGATCGGCATCTAGTATTTTCTGGGCCTTTTTAAGGTCAAAATTGTCAACTGTTACCTCACCCCAGGGCAATTCGAGCATAACATCGGCATAATTCATTGCCACGGGATATTCTGCCGCCGCGGGGTTAATGCGTTCAATTTTATCGACTTCCTTAAGGAATTTCAATTTGACCTGCTTGGGCCATTTTTTCTTCTCTGCCTTTTCGCGAAGCTCAGCAATCTCCTTGTCGGGACCATCGTAGCCTAACTCATCCTGCAACACTTTCATCTGCTGCCTCAGGAAATAATCCCGCTGCTGCTGATCGATATCAGTATGCACCTTTTTCTGGATCTCAAACTTCAGTTCGAGCATCTGGATTTCCTTGAGCATATACTCCAACAACATGGTTCCCCTACGGAATCCGTCATTTTCTTCGAGAAGTTTCTGCTTGTCCGCTACTTCCACATTCAGGTTTGAACTGAGGAAATGTACAAGAAAACCAGGGGTATGAATATTGTCCAGAGCCATCTGCGCTTCCTGGGGAATATCGGGATTGAGCTTAAGTATTTTACCCGCTGCCTCTTTCAGAGACTGGATCAGGGCTTTGTTTTCTTTTTTCCTGGGGTTTCTATAGTTCTCATCCAATTGCTTGACCCGGACAGTCAGGTACGGATCTTCCGCCAGGACCTCATCAATCTCAAACCTTTTCTTCCCCTGGATAATGATGGTCATATTACCATCGGGCAGCATAAGGGTTTTCACGATCTTGGCCACAGTTCCCAATTGATAGATATCAGAAACCCTGGGATCCTCATCATTCTGGTTTTTCTGCGCCAGGACACCGATATACCTATCGCCTTTATAGGCTGTTTTGACCAGCCTTGTGGATTTCTTCCTCCCAACGGTGATGGGAATAATTACTCCAGGAAATAGCACTGTATTTTTCAACGGCAAAACTCCGAGTTCCTTGGGAATTTCTTCTTCAGAACCCTGTTCTTCCTCCGGATTAATCATCTGTATGAATTCTTCCTGCTCCTCCCCTTCCAACTCGGATGCTATGAAGTCTCTAAACATAAAATATTGTTATTATGCCAATTTGGCATGAATTATGACCTGTTTACTTGTACTATTAATTGGTCAATAGCTGTGCCAAAGACAAATAGTCAGCCATCTACTTGTTCAACGAAAGAATAGTCTGTGTGTTGATAATTTGTAGGACAGCTACTGCTTTTTAGACATATTCCTTGTGAATACATCATTTTTATGAGAATTTAGTGTGATTGAGTCCTATTCAATGAGGTTAATACCAGTTATACTGTTGTGCCTGCTTATTTTTTCAGGCCACCTCAGCTTCGGGCAGATTGGCAAGAAAAAAGCTTTAAGTTTCCAGGTTGCCGATACCGTGGAGACCTATGGTCATTCCTCCCTGTTCGATTTCCCCAATGTCAACAAAATATTCTACTACCACGACAAGAGGGCAATGAAAAAGATTATCGCCCTGAACGGCAAAAAGGAATGGAAGGAACTCTATCCGATCCTGAAGGAATATGTCGGCAATTTTGGGATAGTCAACTTCTACAAAGATACCCAGCTAATCTGGCGCCTGGCCAAGATCACTGAACTCTATGGCGACTATGAGGAAGCTATACTCCTTTATAAGCTTGTACTCAGACATCACAGGTCCGATATCGATATACGCAAAGTAGAACTTCACTACGACAGCCTGACGAGTAAGGATAAGGATTACTATGTGCCCCTTGAATATTATTACGAGTTGGTTGATTATCGCAGCGAGATAGATACGCTCAGGCCACCGAGAAGTGTCCTGCTCAATATGGGCTCCCCCATCAATTCCAAATGGTCTGATTACGGCCCCACCCTGTCTGCCAATGACGACATGATGATCTATACTTCTAAAAGGAACAGTCATCGGAGCGGGACCATTACCGAACACGACGAAGACCTGTTTATTGCAAAGCGCGAAGACGATTGGTGGTATGAAACCGTGGAGCTTACCGAGATAAATACAGTCTTTAATGAGGGTTCTGCGACTATCAGCAAAGACGGCAATCGATTGTACTTCGCACGGTGCAATTCACCGGACAGCTATGGCGATTGTGATATTTTCACCGCCGAGTTCCTGGAGGGTAAATGGAGAAATGTGAAGAACCTCGGCGTTAATGTGAACAGTAAAAGCTGGGATTCTCATCCCTCATTGAGTATTACCGAAGACACGCTTTATTTTGCTTCTGACAGGATAGGTGGCTTTGGTTTGTCAGATATCTATTACACCGTCCGCGATAGCCTGGATAGTACCTGGACCAAGGCAATGAATGCCGGGCCAATTATCAATACACGCAATAGCGAGGTGAGCCCTTTCTACCACCACTCATTTGATGTCCTCTATTTCTCTTCGAATGGACAAAATCTGAACTTCGGGGAGTTTGATATTTACAAGTCTTACCACGAGGGTAAAAACTGGGGAGAACCCAAAAATATTGGGCCCCTGGTAAATGGCCCCGGATCAGAATACTATTTCACCATAGATTCGCAATCTGAAGACCTCTTTTATGCCAGGTCTGTTGAAGATGAATTGGAAAATATGGATCTGTACAGTTTTCCGCTACCCATGGAGGCACAACCCGGTGCTACAACCATTGTCCGTGGTAGCCTTACCAATGACGAAACCGGGCAACCTTTTTCGGGAATTGTGTCAATTATCGACCTGGATAATGGGATAGAGGTGGCTCCTAAATTCCTGCGTCCGGATGGATCCTTTCAATTTGAGTTAATCAACAACAATAATTACCTCCTTATCATCCAGGGGGATGAGTTCTTCAGGATTGAAGAGCTGTTCTACCTCGAGGGTAATGTCAACATGGATAAAGTAACCGTACCCATTCAAAGCAAGCTCAAGTTCGAATCAATTGAATTTGGCAATGGCCAATCGGAATTGATGTCCGAAATGTATGAAGACCTGGACAAGCTGGTCGATTTTATGCTCGATAATCCCGACTTCACCCTCGAGATCAACGGCCATACGGATGGTGACGGCCGTGAGGATTTTAACCTCAAACTCAGCCAGGACCGCGCCGATGCCATCAAGGAATACCTGGTATATTTCGGACGCGTCGAAGAGTCCCGAATCAAGGCAAAAGGCTACGGCAGCTCCAAACCCATTGTAGATGAACAGACTGAAGAAGACAAACGACTGAACCGGAGGGTGGAGTTTGTATTGTCGAAGGAAGAAGGGGTCAATTGATCTGCACTATTAGTCCCCTCATCACCTCGTTACCTCGTCCCCTTGTCCCCATTGTTCCCCCGTTCCCTAATTATCATCTATTCTCTATTCTCTATCATCTCCCCTATCATTGTTAGATGTTAGTTATTAGTTAATTATCTTAATCCAATGAAACTCGGAGCGTTCTCAATCAGCCTTTCGGTCAAGGACCTGGAGGTATCAAAAGCATTTTACGAAAAACTCGGATTTGCGCAGTATGCGGGAGGCCTGGAGATGAACTACCTTATTATGAAAAACGGTGATTCAATCGTAGGTCTTTTCCAAGGTATGTTCGAGGGCAACATCCTTACTTTTAATCCCGGTTGGGACCAGGAGGCCAATACGCTGGAAGACTTCACAGATGTGCGGGAAATCCAGAAGAGTTTGAAAGAAAATGATGTTACTTTTATTAGCGAAGCTGACGAAAACAGTAAAGGTCCGGCAAACTTCATGATCCAGGACCCCGATGGGAATGTGATACTCATCGATCAACATGCTGAGTAAGGGAAAGTCAAAAAGGCAAAAGGCAAAAGTAAAAAGTAAAAAGTAAATCCGATTTGTGGATTCTGAGTTTTCAATTGGCTAAGCTTCCTTTAGAAGCACATAAACCATACAACTTTACTACTTTACCACTTTACCACTTTACCACTTTACCACTTTACCACTTTACCACTTTACTACTTTACTACTTTACCACATCTCATTCCTCATCCCTCCTTCCCACTGTTAGTTGTTAGTTCTTAGCTGTTAGTTAATAAACGTTGTAATAGTCCTCCTTCACAAAACCAATCAACTTGATCCCGGCATCTTTAGCCAATGAAACCGCAAGTGATGAGGGGGCTCCGACCGCGCAGACGACCGGGATACCGGCGCGGGCGGATTTCTGCACCAATTCATAGCTGATCCGACCTGAGAGTAGAAGAATTCGCTTGCTGAGCGGGATCTGCTTCTTTTCCAACATTGCCCCAACGAGTTTGTCCAGGGCATTGTGACGGCCGACATCTTCGCGAATTTCAAGCAAATTTCCATTGATATCAAATAGCCCCACCGCATGAAGTCCACCGGTATGCTTGAAGACCAACTGCCTCTCCTTTAACCGGGCGGGAAGTGTGGAAATAACCAAAGGATCCAGGACGATATCTTCTGAGTCCACAGGCTGGCAATCCTGCAGTACTGCATCGATGGATGTTTTGCCACATACACCACAAGCGGCATGTGAATAAATATGACGTTGTATTTTCTTCCAGTCAACTTCCACCCCCTCACTCAACTCAATCCGTATGACGTTCTCTTTTTCTTCGGGTTTAACGGTTTCGCAGTAATGAACGCTTTCCACTTCCTTGCGGCTACTGATGATCCCTTCTCCGTAAAGCATTCCCAGCCCTAGTTCAAAATCATTGCCCGGGGTACGCATGGTAACGGCCAGGCGCTCCTGTTGTCTGTCAGATGCAACCCCATATCCAAGCCTCACTTCAAGGGGTTCCTCCAGGGCGACAAGGTCTTCTGTTTCAGATATCTGACCCTGCTGGTAACGTTTCACCTTTATGTGGGAAACAGCCGTCATCAGCTTACTCCTTCAATCTTCCCCTCATTATTAATATCGATACCTTCTGCGGCGGGTTTCCTGGGGAGACCGGGCATACGAAGCATATTCCCGGTAATTGGGATAAAAAATCCTGCTCCGGAAGCGATTTCGATTTCCCTGACTGTCAGTGTGAAATCTTCCGGCCGGCCCAACCACTTAGGGTCGTCCGACAATGAATTCTGTGTTTTGGCAATACAAACGGGTTGATTCTTAATCCCCAAACGTTCCAGCTTTCGCAGGTTTTGTTTGGCCTTGGGCAGGTACTCCACATTCTTGGCGCCGTAAATCTTATGTGCTATGATCTCAATTTTCTCCTGTGGACTTTTCGACCAGTCATATAGTGGCTTGTATCGCCCTTTAAATTTTTCAGTGATCGTTACCACTTTTGATGCAAGCTCCTCGGTGCCTTCTCCTCCCTTTTCCCAACCATCGGAAACTGAAGCTGCCATCCCCATGCTCGAACAGAAATCTATCACAGCCTGAACTTCTTCATCCGTATCAGTGGGAAACCGATTGATTGCTACAATTCCCGGGACATGAAATACCCTGACATTCTCGATATGTTTTTCCAGGTTAGACAATCCATTGTTTACTGCTTCCAGGTCCGGTTCAGCGATTTCAGGCAGTGGTTTACCACCATGGAATTTTAATGCACGTATAGTAGCCACCAGGACTATACAACTGGGAGAAAGACCACTATAACCACATTTGATGTTCATGAATTTTTCGGCCCCGAGATCTGCTCCAAAACCTGCTTCGGTTACCACAAAGTCGGAATATGAAAGTCCCATTTTGGTTGCAATCACCGAATTGGTACCCTGGGCAATATTGGCAAACGGCCCGCCATGAATGATAGCCGGATTACCCTCCAGCGTCTGTACGAGGTTAGGCTTAATTGCATCTTTGAGCAATGCCGCCATAGCCCCTTCTGCCCTTAGGTCCCTTGCAAATACCGCCTTCCCGTCGAACGTATCCCCGATATAGATATTCCCGATTTTCTTTTTCAAGTCCTCAATACTTTCAGCAAGGCAAAGAATGGCCATGATCTCTGAGGCAGCTGTAATATTAAATCCAGTCTCCCTCATTATTCCACCCGGTTTACCACCCATACCGGTAACTATATTCCTGAGAGCACGGTCATTCATATCCATAACCCGTTTCCACTCAATAGTCCTTGGATCAATATCCAATTCACCGTTCTTGCTTTGTACCGTATTGTCGATGAGTGCTGCCAGCAGGTTGTTGGCTTTCTCAATAGCAGCAAAATCACCTGTAAAATGCAGGTTTATATCTTCCATTGGAACCACCTGGCTGTAACCACCACCCGCTGCTCCACCCTTCATACCAAATACAGGCCCAAGGGAAGGTTCGCGCAACACTACGGTAGCTTTCTTTCCAATTCGGTTGAGCCCTTCCGTGAGTCCGATTGAGGTGGTCGTTTTTCCTTCTCCTGCTGGGGTCGGGGTCATAGCTGTGACCAGGATCAACTTATTTTTTGATATCTCTGCCGGCCTGACCAGGTCGAGGGGAATCTTGGCCTTGTAGTGTCCAAAAAGCTCAAGATGTTCGGTAGGCAACCCAATTTTTTCAGCAATAGAACTGACGTGTTCCATTTCAATTTGTTGGGTAATCTCAAGGTCTGATAGGTGCTTCATAAATTAATATCTCCAGGATGTCAGATCAGATCCTGCTGGCGCTGATTTTTCAATTCGTTCAAGGATTTTTGGTACGTACATAGTGTGGTACCTCAGCCGGGAAATATGGTTTGGCAATTCAGGATCTCCATTCCAGCAATGTTCAGCACGATCACCGTAGGCTACCTCTCCATCATAATATGGATCAGTTGTGCTCTCCAGAAATTCTTCCATAAGGTATACGGCATTATTCAGATAGTAATTATCCATATCCCCACAATATATCCTGATCTTACCTTCGAGTTTAGCCCCATAGTAGTCCCAATTTTCCTCGAGTATGGACCGGAGGTCATAATTCATCCTCCAGTATTCTGCCACCTCCTTATTGATCTCTCCCGTATATTTATCCCATAATCGCATAGGATACCCATCCTCCCCTTGTGGTGAGTACACAGCTTCCCAGATATCCCATTGTTGACCAGAACGGCTTTTCGTACCCAGTGCAAGCTCACGATGATTCATGTCTTTTAGGGAGGCGTCCACTTGTCCCAGGTAATCGCGATGACCCGGGCGAAGCACATTCTCCTTGAGATTGCTCTCTAAGAAATAAGCGTTCTCATCCTCATAGATATTTACCGAGGTATAAGCGCGGAAATCAATGGGATCCGGACAGGCTGCAAAACAGCCATTGTAGTCATCAGGGTAAAGGACCTGAACCGCAAGGGCTTCCCAGCCACCAGTAGATCCTCCATAGAGGAAGCGTGCCCAGGATTCTCCTATCCCGCGAAATTCCTTTTCAATATGCGGGATTAGTTCATAGGTAATCGCATCTCCATAGGGGCCGAGGTTTGCTGAGTTTACAGCGTAACTATCATCGTAGTACGGATTTGCATGCTGTACCTTCATAATGATGAACCTAGGAAAGTTATCACCTGTCCAGGTCTGGTAGAAATCATAGGCCTCTTGCTGTTGGATAATGTTATAACCCTCCACATCAAATCGTGCGCTATAATCCGGCTCAAGGTCAGGATCGGGAGGCTCTTCACGGAAACCTCCAAACGTGGACGGAAAATGTCCGTGATTGATAATCAAGGGGTACTTTGCCTCGGGGTGTTCGTCAAAACCCTCGGGAAGCAATACCACGGCTCCCAGTTCCATGGGTCTTCCCCACCAATCGGTGAGCATATCGGATTTGATTTTAATATGCTTGATATACTTGGTGTCTTCCGGGGGTGTGATGGGAGGTATTTGGGAATCCATTGTGATACGGCTCAAGACTCCATCCTTTATTTCCACTTCTACCTTTTCATTGAGAAAATTCCCCGGTTTTCGATTCCATTGCTGACCTTCTCCATGATCCGGGGGTAGTTTTACCGAATGGCCTGTCGCCAGTTTAAAAGTTTCATACCGGTTTAATAAGGCCTGTGCATAATAAGTCCCATCCGGCATATCACTTAATTTTTCAATGGGGTAGCCAAAGGCATCCTCATTAAATACTATTTCCTGGCCGGGTTCCATGCCTTCCACATCCACGCCGAATACCTGCTGGGTCATGGGGCCGTCATTTACCTGGAATCGAGGTTCCCCTTCGGGATTATTGGAGAGCAGGAGAAGAAGGCGGCCATCCTGTGCCTGGTCGCTTAGTTCATTGGAAAAAGACACCTTGAATTCTATCTTGCGAACCGGTTCAGAACATTGGGTTCCCAGGGCAAAAATTACTGATATAATGATGAGTGTTTTTCTCATTGGATGGGTCTGATTAGGTGTTTCTAATATACGTATTTTGGAGGAAGGGGAAGTAAAAGTGCAGAGTGAATAGTGTAAAGTGTAAAAGTATGTATTGAAGATAGAGGGTGGAGAATAGTGGATTGAGTTAGAGCATGGAAGAATCGAGGATATCAAAAATAGTTACTAACTTCTGCCTCACCGAACGAAAAACACTCACCGGTTATGGCTTCGAATGAAACGGCATTATCTGGTAAACAACCTGTAAAAAGACCTTCCAGGAATCGTTGGCTCACAGGTGCGGAAATCGTATTTCTGTTTCTCATAGCACTTGCTTTCATCAAACTTGTTCTACCCTTTGCCGGGGATAATCCTTTGTACTTGCAGATGGTTCTATGGGCAGCCAATATTTTTATACTGATCTATATCTGGCTGGGACTTAAATTCCGCGGGGAAAACTGGGGAGATTTGGGATTGACTTTTCATGCTACTACCTGGAAAAATGGAATTAGAACATTCTTACTTTCCTTATTGGTATTTGTACTGGCAATGGTCGGATTTTTATTTGGATCCGTAATTATGGCAAATATTACCGGTATTCCGGAGCAGGCGGATATGAGCGGTTATGAATTTCTTAGGGATAATATCTGGCTATTTCTTTTGACCCTTGGTGGAGTATACATCGTATCTTCTTTCGGAGAAGAGGTAATCTATCGTGCATTCCTCATAAACCGTATATCGGAGATTGGTGGAGATACCCGGACCGCATCTGTTATAGCAATAGTTATTAGTTCAATTATTTTCGGACTGATTCATTATGAATGGGGACCCATGGGAATGGTACAAACTGGATTTATGGGACTTGTATTGGGTATTTGCTACATCAAACTTAAAAAGAGGCTCTGGATTCTGATACTGGCGCATGCCTATATGGATACCATCCTCATTGCACAGATTTACCTGGCGAGCAATCCGTAACAATTTATACTAATCTTAAAAATTACATTATGAAGTCCATCCACATCAATTACTTGGAACTCAAGGCTACCGACCTCGAAAAGATAAAAACTTTTTACTCAAGCGTCTTCGGATGGAAGTTTACAGACTATGGTCCAACCTATGCATCTTTTGCTGAAAGCGGGTTGGACGGGGGATTTGAGAAAACGGATGAACCCATCGTAAACGGGGTGTTGGTAGTGTTGTATTACAAAGAACTGGAATCGCTTCAGGACAAGATCATCCATGCCGGGGGTGAAATTACCAGGGAGATTTTTTCTTTTCCGGGTGGAAGGAGGTTTCATTTCCAGGATCCCTCGGGAAACGAATTGGCGGTATGGTCGGAATGAGTTAAGGGGACGAGGGGACAAGGGAAGGATAAGTGTAAAGTGCAGAGTGTAAAGTGTAAAAGTGGACTTAAGATCTGACGGAGAATCTTCTCCCCAAATACACCTTCAAAATCCAGAAAATCAACGACACGACTATTAGAAGTACAACTACATCCAATAATCCGCTAGAGTTGATAATTTCAGGAAACACCTGTGGTTGCCCATAAACTACTGAAGTTGTAGCGATGAACAAGGCCAGTGACATCCGCCATAAATGCCGGACTATCCTCTGTTTGCCCTTAATTCCCTTTGTAAATATCACTTTAACGTCCAGTATAAATGCCAGGAAAGACAATACTGTAAAGACATAAAAAGCCTGAATATAGACCCCATCTATGATCTCCTTGCCACTTTGTATCGCATTGTAAAGGAGATACACGAAACCGCTGAAAAGTACGAATGCTATCGCTGAAGTAATTTTTTCGATTAGCAGAACTTTACCCGATCGATTCCTTATTGTATTCCTTGCTGTAAATACGAGATAAGACGTAAAGAGTCCAATGATGAAGTTTATAGGCTCCCCGGAGTAAAAAGCGGCGAGGATTGATGCTATACCAGCCATAACCAACATACAGTAGAAAAAAATCAATCCAAAGAAGATATGACCGCTACTGCCCTTCTTGGGAAAAAAAGATAAAAGTCCCGATAAAATGGCAATGGTTCCCGCAGCTATATGAACGGCCACCAAAAATGAATTCATAGGTTTAGAGACATGGTTAGTAAAGAGACGTACAATCTTCAAGCTCGGTTGCATGAAGCTCAGAACTTTTCGCAAATCGCTTTAAAAATCCGTAACTTATTTAAATGAAATCAAATCGTCATTTTTGGACCGCGGTCATCGCTGCGTGGCTGGTATTCCTGGGTATTGATTTTCTCTTCCATGCTTCTTTACTAGCGAATTACTGGAACGAAGATATAGCTGCAATCAAACCAGAAAGCGAGCTTTTTCAGCTTATTCCATTTGGATACGCCAGCTTCCTCCTTCTCTGTATGCTTTTGGCATTCCTTTACAATGCAATCTTCAAGGAAAGTCCAACTACCTCTGAAGTGCTCGGATTCGCTGTGGTTTTCTCAGGATTATTTTCCATCAGTAACCTTTTGGGACAATACAGCTATATTGATATACCCATCAATTCATTGATCCTATTCAACCTGGTTTATTTTATCGAATTGATCGCCGCGACATTTGTCATTCACCGAACCTCTACGGCTTCCAAACCTGCACGGGTGATTGTCTATGGTGTGGCAGTTTTCTTATTGTGCCTGGTGGCAGGGATTATTCTTCAGAATTTTTCGTGATCTAATGGATTTCCAGGGGATTCTGGTATCTTGCAATAACACCAAAAGAGGTCTGCCCACGGGATGGGAGGGCCTTTTTTAGGTTAAAAGTTAAAAGTAAAAAGGCAGAAGTTAGAAGTTAAGTTAAAGTCCAGAGTGGAAAGTGGAGAGTTTAAATCTATCGGAGAAGAAAGGAAGTTAGAAGTTATAGGTTAAATGTCTCTTAGTGTATTTCACTGCACTACAGCTCTACTGCTTTACAGCTCTACCGCTCTACAGCTCTACCGCTCTACTGCTTTACAGCTCTACTGCTCTACTGCTCTACTGCTCTACTGCTCTACTGCTCTACTGCTCTACCGTAATCCCTTCAACTCATCTCTAACAAATCCAATGAGCTCGGCGATATAGTCTTTGCTGAAGTCGAATCGGATGCCTGCAGCTTCATAGACTTCAGGGATAGTTTTTGTTGATCCCAGTTTAAGGGCATTGATGTAACCATCCAGCCCTGCCTTCTTATCCTCCCGATACTTTTTCCAAACAGCAATAGCTCCTAGTTGGGCCATTCCATACTCTATGTAGTAGAAAGGAACTTCAAACAAGTGTAACTGTTTCTGCCAGAGATTTGACTTGTTTTCATCCAACCCGTCCCATTGTGTAACATCATCGGAGAACCGATCGAGGATATCCAACCATGAGGCGGTCCTGTCTTCCGTGTTGTGACCGTGATTTTCGTAAATCCAATGCTGGAATTTGTCAATCGTGGCTACCCATGGCAGCGTATCAATGATTTGCTCGAGGTGCTCTTTCTTTGCCCTTAGTAAATCATCGGGGTTTGGAAAGAACAAATCCCAATGATCCATTGAGATAAGTTCCATGCTCATGCTGGCCAGTTCAGCAACTTCAGATGGGGTCGACTTGAAATCCGTTAATTCAAGGTCAGAGACAAGAAAACTGTGAACAGCATGGCCGCCTTCATGCATAAGCGTAACCATATCGCGCACTGTTGAGGTGGCATTCATAAAGATGAATGGAGCACCTGACTCGTAAAGTGGATAGTTATAACCACCCGGAGCCTTACCAGTCCTGGACTCTAAATCCAGGTGACCCATTTCATCCATTGTACGAAGGCAATCTCCAAGGAAAGGGTCTATCCGGTGAAAGCACTCAATTGACTTTTCTAGCAGGTCCCTGCCCCCTTCAAAGGGTTTTAGCGGATCCCTTCCTTCCTTATCCACCGCTTTGTCCCAGGGTCTCAAGGTGTCGATACCCAAGGCCTCCTTCCTTTCCATAGCCAGGGGATTGAGTAAAGGGACCACCTGTGATTCCACACTGTCGTGGAAATTGAAACAGTCTTCCGGTGTGTAGTCAAAGCGACCCATCGATTTGAACATATAATCCCTGAAGTTTTGAAAGCCGGCATTTTTGGCTACCCTGGTTCGAAGCTCAATCATGGAATTAAAAACTTCATTCAGGGGTTGAGTATCTCTTAGTCTCCTGTCGGCAATCTTGTGGTAAATCTCTTCCCTGAGCTCCCTGTCGGTTGCCTGCAGGTAAACCGCAGCCTGCTGTAGAGTCATTTCCTTCCCACCGTGTTCCACGGTCATGCCACCACTTATCTGGGAGAATTTCTGACTTAAAGTCTGCAATTCTGTAAATAAGGGAATGTTTTCCTTTCTGAATATTTCTACAGCTTTTCGGATTTCCCTTATAAGGATAAAATATGCCTCATCTTTCTCAAGTTCATCAACAAACGGGCACTCGATTACCTTACGATTGAGCTTGTCACTGAAAGGCGCTATTTCGGGTTGAATATTTTGCACGAAATGCTGGTAGGATTTAGTGTACTCTTCATTTGCCGTATCGCAGGTCATATTGATATAGCGCCATGCCATATTCTCAGAAATAATTGCCTCTAGTTCACTCCTGTTGTGAAACCAGTTGCGCAGATTCTCCACCGAATCGATACTCCGGGAATCTAATTCTTCAAAATAGCCCTCTATATCTTTCCAGTCATTGATCTCAAGATCCGGCTCTACATAATTTCTTTCCAGCTTAATTTCCCTTTTCATCACTTAGTTTTACTATGGTGGTAAATGATCTGTTATCCTTAAAAAATGTCTTTAGCCGTATTTCCCGGGTTTCAACATTGATCTCTTCAGGTTCTGTATAAAGTTCACTGTTCAAGGTGGGCTCTGTTCCGTCCGTGGTAAACCGAATTTTCAACCCGGGCATTTCAGAGTTTGCGTATAATATTCCTTCACGTATCACAGCCCCGGGGCGGGGAAGCCTGACAGTAATTTTATCCTTGAGCATCACTAACCTGGGCAGTTCCTTAAGTGCTACCGTATTGGAAAACCGATTCCAATTTTTCCTGTACTGTCGATCCCGCTGATTACCTTCAGTAGCAGCCCATTCCGGCTCAATAGACCATGCTCGTTCCGCAAAAGAAAAAAGCTTGGGGAGCAGGTAATATTCCAATCGTTCGTCATCCCAAATAGTCTCCCCCCATAACTGGGCTTGTAGTCCAAGAATATTGCCGGGCCTGGATAACTGATAATCGACTTCAAGACGCAATGGATCGAGGTCGAACGGCTGCCTCATTCCCACATACCCCGCCCAGGTTAAACCAGGTTCATAAACATCCTGCTCATAAGCGAGATCGAAATAAAGGCTGTTTGAATTGCATATGATGATATTGTAACCTGCATTGGCCAACGGATATGCATATTCCTTATGCCAAACGAAAGGAATTAACCTGCTGTCAACGAAATCGGGATTCGGGACCAGGCCAGACTCACTTTCCTCGCTGGCAAATTCTTCCCATGCTGAAGTGATCAATCCTCTTCTGGAGAGAATGTCATTGACCTTCTCCACAAAATAAGCAGACAGACCCACCTTAGGTTGGTCCCAGTCATTATCCCTGATCAGACTTGTGCATTCGGGACTTTTAACCCAGACCCCTGTGGGAACCTCATCACCACCGAGGTGAAACATTTTAACCGGTACATTGGCTTCATTGTACATGGCCATGATATCATCCACCACTACTTCCAGAAAATCATACACAGACTCCCGGCAAACACAGATTACATTGTCATCGTATCCCTGAACGGACCTGTACTGACTCTTGTCCTCCAGGTCACTTAGGAGATAATTTGAAGCAAATTCCTCGCTGACGCCTTCCTCTTTCAGACGATAATACCGGGACTCCATTGCTTTGATTGCTGCCCGTGCATGTCCCGGAAAATCAAGTTTAGGGATTACCTCAATATGTCGATCCCAGGCGTAACGAAGGATGTCGATAAAATCGTCCCTGGAATACCAACCCGTACCACCCCTATTTTGTCCGGGATCGGGACCCGATCCATATGCGGGATGGAGATGATCTCTCTCATCTATTGTATGTCCGCGAGAGCCACCCACCTCATGGAGCTCAGGAAGGCTGGGTATTTCCAACCTCCATCCTTCATCATCCGCTAATTGCAGGTTGAGTTTGTTCAATTTATAAAAAGCCATTATGTCAATGACTTTCAAAAGCGCTTCTTTTGATTTGAAATTCCTCGCCATATCAATGTGTAAGCCCCGGTAAGAAAACCTGGGAGCGTCACGTACTTCCACCTCACGAATCTTCAGCTGCTGGATTTTCAAATTTTCTGGCAGAATCAACAATGAGGTCAGGCTTTGAATGCCATAAAATATCCCGGAGGCTGAACCAGCAATGATCTCAATAATTGTGTCGGTCACCTTGAGTTCATAGGCACCTTCCTTACTCATGGATTGGTCGATTGACAAACGGATGTGTGCACCCGGATCATCGGGCCTTAACATAATAGGGCCTGAAAAAAACTTACTCAGCCTCATCCCCAACTGATCCGCTTCATTGCTGATCTCATTTGGATAAGCAATCTTAATGGTGTCTAATGACAATGTATCGCGCCCGAACTTCAGGGTAACGGGACTGGGAATTACCGGCAATAAATCGCTCTCATCCAAAAGGCTTACATTCCGATTTATTTCAAAGCGCTCTCCCGGTGATAATCCCTTCAGCGATGGTGGTAATTCGTCTACATAATAAACGATGGATTCATCAGATACTTCCACGGGTTCCTGCCCCTCGATGATATAGTACATCCCCTGCGGTGTGAAACTTTTACGGGCGACAGGCCCGGGTAATCCGTATGTCAGTTCTAAGATATCTCCAGGTAGAAGTGGCCTCAAATCCTCGCCAGGCTGAAGTTTGAAGAAATAACCGCCCACCCTGACTATTTCTGCATTTTTATTCTCAAAGTCTGAATTGGGTGACCCTCCAATCTGGTTGAAATAGATATTCCAGTTATTTCCCAGTGCTTCCTCTCCCCTGTTGATTAAAGTGAACCTGGCAGAATCTGCACCTGAAGAATTATTAAAGACCTCCCAACGAACATCAATATCGCTGTTAAAGCTATTATTTTCTTCCCCGGAAGAGCAGGAGAAAATTATAATGGATAAGATGAAAAGTCCTAAAGGTATTCTTGACATAATTTAGCCGACTTCCAGCTCAACTTTCTGTGTTGCCGGCCGACCTACGCAAATTAATACAAATCCGTCATTGATTTCAGATTCAGAGAGTCCTTCGTCTTCTTCCATCTTCACTTCTCCAGCCACCTTTTTGCATCGACAAGCAGTACAGAGACCACTTTGACATGAGTAAGGCAAGTCATAACCATTGTCAAGGGCGGTTTCAAGTATGAACTCGCCCGGTTCTACCGTGAATTCAAATGTATCGCCGTCATAATGAATCGTTACGTCTGCCGGGCCTTCTGTTGAAGCCTCTTCCTTTCCTTCTTCTTTTCCTACAATGGCCTTATCAATAGTACCCTGCACAAAACTTTCCTTGAAAATATTTTCCCTGGGAATCTGTTCCAGTTCCAGTAGGCTGTCGACGTTCTTCATCATTCCCTCAGGACCACACATGAGGTAGGTAGTCTTCTCATGGCCCCAGTTGGGAATTCTTTCAAACAGCTTTTTGAGCATCTCATGATTCAGTAACCCAGACATTCCCTGCCAGTTCATGGGAGCATCATCCAGCACATGGATTACATGAAACCTGCCTTCATAATTGGTCTGCCATTTCTCCAGTTCATCCTTGAAGATGATACTGTCAATATTCCTGTTACAATAAATCAATGAGACAATCGAATCTTCCTCCTGGGTGATGATCGACTTCATCAACGACATCATCGGAGTAATCCCGCTACCCCCCGCAAACATGATAACATGACGTTTATTGTCAGGATCGTATTCTGTAGTAAATGATCCCATGGGTTCCATTACCTTCAATTCGTCTCCTGCTTGCAGGTTATCAGCCAGATAGTTGGACATTAAGCCCCCTTCTACCCTCTTGACTGTTACCTGAAGCTGTTCGTCAACAAAGGGCGAACTAGACATGGAATACGCCCTACGGGCCTGTTTTCCGTCAATTTCCTGAATGAGAGTAAGGAATTGGCCTGGAAGGTATGGAATGGGTTCCTGCGTCCTCTCAAATCGAATTGAAATCGCATCAGAAGTTTCGTTAACAACTTCCGCAACCTTAAGATTATAATATTTAGGTCCCTGGGACTTCTTCTCTTCTTTCTTCTTGAATAATCCGAATGCCATGATATAATTTTTGTACTTACAACAGAATAACCGGGTTTCTGTTTTCAGAATGCAAAGTTAACTAACAGCTAACAACTAACAACACTGGGGAGATGATAGAGAATAGATAATAGATGATAATTAGGGGACAGGGGGAAGAGGTAACAGGGAGACGGGGGAAGCTCCCGCTTTGTCAGCCTCTGGCTGGAAGGGAGCAAAATACCCCTGTGTAGAGATTTCTCAAATTTTACTACCTTAAACCCGTGGAAAATGACAAGCAAAAGGAATATGCGGGAGGGCGTGGGAAAGAAACCCTGTTCAGGGTAAGTCTGCAGAACCAGGTCGATCATATCAGTATCGCGGATAGCAAAGCGAACATGATCATTAATATCAATACGATCCTGATCTCCCTTATAATTGCCGTATTGGGCTCTGGTCTCACAATCGGGGGAAGCACATTTCTCAGTCAGAAACTCCTGGTATTTCCGCTTAGCGTTCTAATGGTCACCTGCCTTATTTCGGCTATTTGTGCAGTTCTTGCTGCAAGGCCAAAGATGAACAGCAAGCAAAAAACAGGAACACCTTCAAGCCTTATGTATTTTGGGACAATCGATCAAATGAGGTTTGAGGACTATTTTGACCGGATGAAAGAACTACTGAGGTCAAGAAATGACATCTATGAAAATCTTATCATGGACCTATACCAGCAGGGAAAGATATTAAAACGTAAATACTCACTTGTCCAGATTGCCTATACCATTTTCATTACCGGACTATCCCTTTCCGTGATCATCTTTTTCATTCTATGGCTGATAGCGTAAAAAAAGACAAGCTCAAGGTCGGCCTCATACAAATGTCTCCGGTATGGTTGGATCGCAAGAAGACCATAGACAAGGTCTGTTTTTACCTGGAAAAAGCGGCGAGGGAGAATTGTCATCTGGCAGTATTGGGTGAAGGGCTGATCCCGGGTTATCCCTTCTGGGTGGAACACACCGGAGGAGCGAGTTTTGAATCGGATGTGCAAAAAGAATTGTTTGCCCATTATCTCGATCAGGCGGTGCTAATAGAAAGAGGAGACCTCGATCCGCTGCTAAAAATCAGCAAAGGGGATAAAATCAGCATTGTATGTGGAACCATCGAAGCGGCCGCGGACCGGGGGGGGCATAGCGTTTATTGTTCCCTGGTCTATATCAATGCAGGGGAAATAATCAACGTACATAGAAAACTGATGCCTACCCACGAAGAGCGGCTGGTCTGGGCGCAGGGTGACGGTCATGGATTGAACACCTACCCGCTTGGAGCCTTCCGGATCGGTGCGTTGAATTGTTGGGAGAATTGGATGCCCATGGCACGAACTGCGCTCTATGCCCAGGGAGAAGATCTGCATGTTGCTATCTGGCCGGGAAATGTGCGGAATACACAGGAAATAACCCGATGGATCGCCAGGGAATCCAGGTCTTACGTGGTTTCTGTATCAGGACTGTTTAACAAAGAAGATATTCAGTCGGCAACACCAAATGCAGAACTACTCCGTGATCAAATGCCTGCTGTTTGCGCCAATGGGGGAAGCTGTATCAGCGACCCTGCCGGAAATTGGCTGATCGAACCTATCGTCACCAAGGAGGGAGTCTTTACCGCAGAAATCGATCACGCCATGGTTCGAAGGGAAAGACAAAACTTCGACCCCTCCGGGCATTACAGCCGCCCCGATGTGCTGAAACTTAAAGTTAATAAGGAGAGGCAATCAGTTTTGGGGTGATACGGTTGGTGAGTTGGTCAGTTACACAAAAATAAACGTTACCACTTCACCACATTACCACCCCCCCCCCACTCATTCCTCCTCCCCACTGTTAGTTGTTAGTCGTTAGTTGCTAGCTAATTATCATCTATTCTCTATCATCTATCATCTCCCGATTCAATCCCTTATCTTTGCGCATGGATTTATCAAACCTCACGGCCATCTCCCCGATCGATGGGAGATACAGGAACCAGGTAAGCCACTTGTCCGAATATTTTTCAGAGTACAGCCTGATGAAATACCGGGTTCTTGTTGAAATCGAGTACTTCATAGCACTCACTGAAATTCCATTACCCCAACTGACGGCATTCGACCAGGGACTAATAACGGATCTGAGAGACTTATATTTGAATTTTACTTCCTCTCATGCCTCCGAAATCAAGGAAATTGAGAAAACTACCAACCACGATGTTAAGGCGGTAGAGTATTTCCTGAAAAATAGATTTGATGAATTCGGAATCGGGGAATTCAAGGAGTTCATTCATTTCGGATTGACTTCACAGGATATTAATAACACCGCTGTCCCGCTCTCATTAAAAGAAGGCATCCTGCACTGTTGGGTAGATGAGCTTCGATCAGTCAAGAGACTCATTCAGCAGATGGCTGATGATTACCGTGACCAACCCATGTTGGCCAGGACCCATGGACAACCTGCATCACCTACCCGGATGGGAAAAGAGATGGAGGTGTTTAATGAAAGGATACAACAACAGCTCGATTTACTGGATACAATTCCCTTTGCAGGGAAATTCGGTGGTGCCACGGGAAATTTCAATGCGCATAAAGTCGCCTATCCCAATATTGACTGGTTGGCCTTTGGTGATAATTTCCTTGAAGACTACCTCGGGCTTCACCGCAGTCATCCCACCACCCAGATTGAACACTATGACCACCTGGCCGCATTATTTGATAATATAGCCCGGATCAATACTATTCTGGTTGATTTCAGTCGCGATATGTGGCAGTATATAAGCATGAACTATTTTACACAAAAGGTGGTGAAAGGTGAAATCGGTTCGTCGGCGATGCCCCACAAGGTCAATCCCATAGACTTTGAAAATGCTGAAGGAAATCTTGGAATAGCGAATGCCATATTTCATCATCTATCTGCCAAACTCCCTATTAGCCGTCTTCAGCGCGACCTGACTGATTCAACCGTCCTGCGAAATGTGGGTGTGCCTTTTGCACATTCTGTAATAGGATTGAAGTCACTTGCCAAAGGAATCAATAAGATTCAGATCAATGCAGATGCACTACAAAAAGAACTGGAAGAGAATTGGGCGGTAGTTGCCGAAGCCATCCAATCCATTCTCAGAAGGGAAAATTATCCCAACCCTTATGAAACGCTATTACAGCTAACACGTACAGGAAAAGCAATTAAGAAAGATACTATTGCTGAATTTATAGAATCACTCGAAGTCAGTGAAGAAGTAAAAGAAGAATTAAGGGCTATTTCCCCTCAAAATTATACCGGGCTTTGACCCCATAGGACCCTCCCCTCTTTTTTATTAAACTGGATTAATTAGTATGTAGATGTTTAAACATCTATATGTGTTATCCGTATAATTAACAAAGCGAAGGATTTATGAAAACTGTATTACATAAAGCGGAAACAAGAGGACATGCCAACCACGGATGGCTGGATACGCATCATACATTTAGTTTTGCCCGTTATTACGATCCCGAAAGAGTTCACTTTGGAGTTCTAAGGGTCTTAAATGACGATATTGTAAAAGGAGGGTATGGATTCAGTGCCCATCCCCATGACAACATGGAAATCATTTCAATTCCCCTTGAAGGTGCCCTTGAGCACAAGGATAGTATGGGAAATGTCCATGTTATTCAAAAGAACGATATACAGGCCATGAGCGCAGGAACGGGGGTCACTCATTCAGAATTTAACAGAAATAAGGACCAGCTGACCAATTTCCTTCAGATATGGATATTCCCTGACAAAAAGAATGTAGAACCACGCTATTCACAAATAACGCTGGATCCCACTGCCAGAAAGAATAAACTTCAGCAGGTATTGTCCCCGAACCCGGAAGATGAAGGGGTTTGGATACACCAGAATGCCTGGTTTCACATGGGTGACCTGGACCAGGGTACTCAAATTGATTACAAAGTGAAGGGTAATGGAAACGGGGTTTACATATTTGCCCTGAACGGATCCCTCAAAATCGAAGACCAGGTTTTGTCAAGAAGAGATGGCCTTGGAGTCTGGGAAACAAATGGCTTTAGTATCAAAGCTACTGACAACGCTGAGGTATTGCTCATGGAGGTGCCTATGAATTAGAGTCAATTTACCACTGGGATACACAGAATATTCATTTCACAATCTAATTTCCCCTCAAGACTACTTTCTCTGCTGCATTTTCTTCGATCTTTTGCCTGGAGAAATAAAAAGGAAAAAATTCATCATTCGCCCATGATTCAAACAGGTTATCGTAAAAAGAGCTGGAAGGGTCTCCGGACTGTCCGGGATTATTCATGGCCATGGTGGCATCCCAATCGCCGGTATCCACTATAAAACGGAATGACGCTCCACTAGTCTGGTTATTGACCCCGCCACCGGCACCAACGGTATAACTGTATCCTGCCCTTGGAATTGGGCCCACATTTAATTTTGACCTCCACTCTTCGTTGACTGCTTGCCGAAGCGGATGTCGGATTAATGCATGTCTGAACTTTTCCTGGCCGTACTGCCAGCCTTTCATGTCCGTTCCAAGCTTATCCTCCAATTCCGGGAGAACCTCCTCCATCGCTGATAAAAGAAGTGCTTCCCGGTCCCCGGTAAATTTCTCATTATTTTCTGTAATCCACTCCACTACTCGGGTCATCGAAACGGACAAATAAGGACGTGCCTCTTCAGGAATATTTCTCATGGTTAGATTTGCCCTCAAACGCCTCTCCCAGGTAACATAAATTGAAGCTGCAATGGAATTTTTCTCCATTCGGTAGTTCCATTGCATTAAGCTGTCAATCATGGTCTGAACCTTTCCTTCCGAACTGACATCCTCCAGCAATGGAACAAGCCTACTTGCCGGAATTGAGTAATAGTCCGTTTGAAGAGTCATCATGTCCTCCATGGTTACCTGGTCATTTTCATCCAGCACCATCGCGATTCTTTCACCCCTGAATTTATCCGACCATTCAAATCCTACGGCTCCATTATTGGGATAATCCTCGGGTACCACATTCTCATTCGCTGTAGCAAAATATCCTTTCCCGGGGTTTACCAGGTAAGGCTTTTCGATAATGGGCAGATACCCTTGCCACTCA
The DNA here is from genome assembly GCA_024638265.1 of Flammeovirgaceae bacterium. Lineage (GTDB taxonomy): Bacteria > Bacteroidota > Bacteroidia > Cytophagales > Cyclobacteriaceae > JAHEKQ01. Next base: position 11,037 of record JAHEKQ010000006.1, on the reverse strand, counting down.
TATCTCCCGTCTCCCGGCACGGGAACGAGTCCGCTGAAATTTTCACGAATAGGTGCTATACCCACACTTTGCCACCCGATAGTCCCGTCAGTTCCGGCCCAAATCATATTCTCTCCCGGTATATGGCTGTAGTTACAAGCCTCCCTGAATTCCTCCCAGGTCGTAGCCTGGTCCATTCGCAGGCTGGCCAGGTAGGGTGAACCACCGGGTTCCATCCAGGCACAGCGCACGGCGAAAGCATGTTCTCCTTGCTGGTATACCACCGGACCGTGAAGCGTATAGCGATTCTCAACAATTTCTGGTTCACGGCCTCTCACTGGAATGGTATCTGATACAATCTCCATATCTAACCAATTATCGGAGTGCCAGTACTGGTTGGGGTCATCGGGATTGACCTTGTAATACAAAAGATCTTCCCCATCGGTTCGAAAAACGGTAAGTCCCCAGGCGCCATATTCATTATGACCAATCGAAACTCCGGGAATTTCCGGTTCTCCACCTCCGGCGACATTCCAACCGGGAGCATTCAGGTGCACCATGTACCGTAGAGATGGCACCGCCTGGGTACGGTGTGGATCATTGGCCATCATCGTATGGCCACTGGCTGACTTTTCAGGGCTTATTATCCAATTATTACTCCCTATGGGGCTGCCCGGATCTGAAAAATCAACTAGCTCATTGTAATGATTTGCAAACGACATTTCCTTTGCCCTATATTTTTCAATAACATCCTCGGGTTGGAAGATCAATGGCCTTCTGTATGCATAATATAATTCAAGGATATCCTCCATCAGGAGTTCCTTCGGAATCTCCGGATCCAGTTCGATATCGGGTTCCCATGGTTGGAAGTTAGCCAGCTCTTTTACCCGCTCTGCGCCTAACAATGCCACTGAGCGGCCATAATCCAATTCATTTCCTATGTTTCCCAGCAAGCCCTGGTGCCTCGAAATTACATCCCTTGGGGTCCAGTAACCCGGACGAATATTGAGGATTTCAAATTCAATGGGAAGTAAAGCCGGATCTGACTCGGTTTCCATGATGAAGGCATTGACCCCATCCACGAATGATTCTATTATTTCACGCCCTCTTGGATGGTAATAATTTAATTCTGTATCCATGTTTCCACGAAACTGAAATAATCGGGTGCCAATGTCTCGTTTCAGTTCCCGCTCACCCAGGATTTCAGAGACGGTTCCGGTTGCCTGTCTTCGCCAGACCTCAAATTGAAACAAACGGTCTTTGGCTGCGGCGTAACCCTGGGCAAAGAATAGATCCTGCTCATTGCTGGCATAGATGTGGTTTACTCCCCACCGGTCTCGCAGTATTACGACATCTTCCCTTAATCCTTCTATGGTTTTTCCGGGGTCAGTTTCACCGGGAGTGCAGGAAATAAATGCCGGAATTATGAGTATAAACAGGGGCTTCAGAAAATAGTCCATCGGGAAATAGTTGCATGAACCCTTAATTTAGTAGCCGGAAGGGTATAAAAAAAGCTATCCCGGTGGATAGCTTTCAATCAATACTTTTTTAGTGGTTATGCCAACTGGGCATCCAGCTTTTGAGCCAGTACCCCTTTCGGCACGGCACCAATCTGCTTATCCACAATCTCACCTCCCTTGAAAACGAGAAGCGTGGGAATGGATCTCACTCCGAATTTGGCAGACAGTTCAGGATGCTCATCTACATTAAGCTTCCCTATGACTGCTTGTCCTTCATATTCATTGGCCAGTTCTTCAACCACAGGACCAATCATCCTGCAGGGTCCGCACCATTCGGCCCAGAAATCCACTAATACGGGTTTATCTGATCCTATTATCTGTTCAAAATTTGAATCGTTAATTTCTATAGTCTTGCCCATTGCTTTGTTTAATTTTTTAAGCTTCAGATATCAAACGCATTGAACAAAAAGATTGTTCATTTTTGCAATGTGCAAAGGTAACATAATCTCAAATGGTTGTACACACGACAATTCAAAAATATCTCAGAATTATTATGAGTATTGAATAAGTAGAGGACCGATTATTTATCTTTATTACATGAAAGCTACCACGAAAAAATTGATCAGATATATCGTGTTAATACTCGTTGCCCTTCTGGTCATAATTCAATTCTACCCAATCGACAAGTCAGTACCTGACTACAATCCTGCCGGAGATTTTATCTCGGTAACCCAACCTTCGGAAGAAGTGGAGCAGATACTGAGAACTTCCTGCTATGACTGCCATAGCTTCGAAACCCGGTATCCCTGGTATTCAAGCGTAGCACCTGTTTCCTGGTGGATGAAGGACCATATAAATCGTGCGCGTGAAGAACTCAACTTCTCTAAATGGTCGCAATATGAGATCAAAAAAGCCGACCATAAACTGGAAGAAATAGTAGAAGAAGTGGAAGCGCATGCCATGCCTATTTCAAGCTACCTGATCATACACACAGAGGCACGTCTGGATCCCGAGAAAGAGAAGGCCCTGGTAACTTTCATCAAGCAGCTCCGGGATAATTAAAATACCCGTATCGAATAGCTATCACATCGTGAGTGTATAATGGATCTCCGGCATCAAATCCAATTCCTTTAAGAGTTCATTCTCTGTATTTATTGAGAATTTTCTCGACACAAGTTCTGAGGACACTGATTTCCCGTTGTCCTCCTTATAAATAGTGATCCTTACTTGCTTGTCTCCTTTATGGTCAGACAAGAGTGATTCTACTTTTTCTACGAGTTCGGAATTGAGATTATCAACGTTTAGGCTGAGATGCAATCCGGTCGTACGCTTATTCCTCACATCGTTCAGAATTTCAATATTGTACAATTTAGGTTCAATTCTCCTGTCTCCCCAGCTTTGCTGTACCACCTTACCCTCGAGGAACAGGAACCATCCTGTCATCATGAACTCCTTGAATTTGATGTAATCATCACCGAAAAAGACAAATCGATAGCTCCCTGTGTAGTCCTCCACGGTCATACTGCCGAAAGGTTTACCAGTCCTAGTGGTCCTGTGGCTGAAATCCACTACAATTCCCGCAGCCCTGAAATCCTTACCCAACATTCCATCCGGTTCATTCAGCTCTTTCAGCTCAACGTTACACAACCGCGTCATTTCAAACCTGAAGTCATCTAGTGGATGGCCGGAAATATATAGTCCAACTACTTCTCTTTCGATATTGAGTTTCTGAATCTCACCGTAGGGCTCAATGGGCTTTATACTCGGTTTCGGGATTGATTCCCCGTCACCCCCCCCAAATAGGGAAGCCTGCGCGCTCATTTTCTCTGCCTCCACCTTGTTGGCATACTTAATCGCCAGTTCGATCAGGTTGCTGTCCCCGTCTTCAGACTCCAGGTACTGACGCCTGTGGTATTCCTTGAAGCAATCAAACGCACCTGACATGGCAAGACATTCAAAAGTCTTTTTATTGACGGTCCTCAGATTAACCCGCTCGGCAAATTCAAATACATCGTTAAATATTCCGTTCTTATCCCGTTCCTCAATGATAGACTCAATGGCAGCCTCACCGGTTCCCTTTATTGCGCCAAGTCCAAAACGGATCTCCCCTTCCTTGTTGGTCTCAAAAAATACACCCGATTCATTCACATGGGGCCCGAGAACTTTAATGTCCAGATTTCGACACTCTTCCATAAAGAAGGTGACCTTGTCAATATTGGACTGGTTGTGAGTAAGGACCGCTGCCATATAGTCCGCCGGATAATGTGCTTTCAGGTAAGCCGTATGATAAGCGATGAGGGAATAACAGGTAGAGTGTGATTTGTTGAAGGCATAGGCCGCAAATGCTTCCCAGTCTTTCCAGATCTTCTCCGCTTTTTCAACAGGATGACCATTTTTCTCACAGCCTGAAATAAAATTAGGTTTCAGTTTCTCCAGTAAGGCCGCTATTTTCTTACCCATAGCCTTCCTGAGCACATCAGCATCACCCTTGGAAAAACCTGCCAGTTTTTGAGAAAGTAGCATTACCTGCTCCTGGTATACGGTAATCCCATAGGTTTCTTTCAGGAATTCCTCCATTTCAGGGAGGTCATAGGTAATTGGCTCCTTTCCATGCTTCCGGGCAATAAAATTTGGGATATACTCCATCGGACCCGGCCTGTAAAGGGCGTTCATGGCAATGAGGTCTCCAAACTTATCTGGCTTAAGCGCCCTGAGATGTTTTTGCATTCCCTGTGACTCAAACTGGAAAGTCCCGTTGGTTAACCCACGTTGATACAATTCATAGGTCTTGGAATCATTCAGTGGAATGGAATCAATATCGATCTTCACTCCATGTTTCTTCTCAATATTCCTGATAGCGGTCTTGATGATCGTCAATGTTTTCAAGCCCAGGAAATCCATTTTAAGCATCCCGGCATTCTCAATGACACTGTTGTCAAACTGTGTAATGAGCATCTCGGAGTCCTTGGAAGTACAAACCGGGATATAATTGGTCAGTTTTTCAGGGGCGATTATCACACCACAGGCATGGGTTCCCGTATTCCTGACTGATCCTTCCAATACCACTGCCTGCTTCAATACCTGTGATTTGAGATCCGCACCCATCTTGATCTCATCCAGCTCTTTCACCTCTTTAAAGGCCTTGTTCAGGCTTATTCCGGGCCTTTCAGGAACCAGTTTAGCGAGTTCATTGGTTTCCCCAAGTGGAAGCTCCATGACCCTGCCGCAATCCCTGATACTCGATTTGGCAGCCATGGTTCCATAGGTGATAATTTGTGATACCTGCTCGTAACCATATTTTTCTATTACATAGTTTATCACCTTATCCCGTCCTTCATCGTCGAAATCAATATCAATATCGGGCAGTGAAACCCTGTCCGGGTTCAGGAATCGCTCAAACAGGAGGTCATAGGCGATAGGATCAACATTGGTAATCCCGATACAAAAGGCCACGGCGGAACCCGCAGCTGAGCCCCGACCCGGACCCACTGATACACCCATCTCACGGGCTTTGGCGGTGAAGTCCTGGACGATAAGGAAATAACCTGGATAACCGGTATTTTCTATTGTTTCGAGTTCGAAATCAAGCCTCCTGGTAATTTCATCAGTCAATTCGGGGTAGCGTTTTTTAGCCCCTTCGTATGTCAGGTGTCTCAGGTAGGCATTTTCTCCCCGCTTGCCTCCATCTTCTGAATCTTCCGGATCAATAAACTCTTCAGGTATATCAAATGAAGGTAGTAAAACCTCTCTCTCCAGCTTGTAGCTCTCAATTTTCCCGATAATTTCAGATATATTCTCTATGGCTTCAGGAATATCACTGAACAAGGCCTTCATTTCTTCCTGGGATTTGAAATAGAATTCATCATTGGGAAATCCCGGACGGAAACCCCTTCCCCGCCCAACCGGGGTAGATTTATACTCCCCTTCTTTTATACATAAAAGAACATCATGGGCATTGGATTCCTCTTTCTCCACGTAAAAGACATTATTACCGGCAACCACTTTCACATCGTATTTCTCTGCGAAAGAGAGTAAAACTTCATTGACATGATTTTCTTCATCGAGACCATGTCTAATCAGTTCAACATAGAAATCATCCCTGAATAATTCCAGCCACCACTGGAAAGCCTCCTCAGCCTGGTGTTCACCAACATTGAGTATCAGGTTGGGAATTTCCCCATGGATGGAACCTGTAAGCGCAATAACCCCTTCCTTGTACTCTTTGATCAAATCACGGTCAATTCTTGGGTACAATCCATATAATCCCTCCATATATGCGAGGGAACTGAGGCGTATGAGATTCTGGTATCCGGTCTCATTTTTGGCAATCAGAACCTGGTTGAATCGCTTATCGGGATTATCCTTAGTGAATTTCGTTTTCAGTCGTTCTTCCGCAACGAAGAATTCGCAACCTACAATGGGTTTGATCTCATTATTTTCCGCTTCCCTTACAAACTTGAATGCCCCAAACATATTTCCCAGGTCGGTCATTGCCACCGCAGGCATTCTATATTCCTTGGCTTTTGAAACCAATTGCTTGATATCTGGAGTAGCCTGCAGTACGGAGTACTGGGTATGAACATGAAGATGTACAAAGGGCGCATCAATTCCCTTTCCAGCTTCTGTGTCTTTTATTAAGTTTTGTTTCTGCCGTTTTTCCTGCCTGGCAAAGTTGGCCTCATCCAGGCTCGGAGCTTCGTATTGGACTACAGTAGCGTCCACTTCAGGGCTTTTAACAATCCCCTCCTTTACCAGACCGAAAAAGCATTTTGCAGTAGCGTCTACATCATAGGCTGCATCATGAGCATCTTCAAAGCGCTTCCCAAATAGTTTTTCATGTAACTCTACTAATTTAGGTGGCTTGAGCCCACCTCCAAATCCACCGGGGAGTTGGCAATAATCCATTGATACTACCTGGGTATCGATGAAGTCCTTTTCTTCAATTTCAGACTCAATCTCAAGTCGGAAGAGTTCGGCCCCGAGTATCTTAATATCGAATTCAATATTATGACCTACGAGAACTTTGGTATTCTCCAGGTCCTTCAAAAACTCATCCAGTACCGATTTCAGATCATAGCCTTCTGCAAGCGCCCTTTTAGTGGATATGCCATGAACTTTTTCTGAATTATAGGGTATGGTAAACCCTTCCGGCTTTACAATCCTGCTATTATTTGCCTGTAATTTTCCGGTAGCATCGTGCAATTGCCATGCGAGCTGGACCACTCTAGGCCAATTGTCAACATCTGATACCGGGGCTGTTTTGTTATGGGGAAGGCCAGTAGTTTCCGTATCAAAAATGAGATACATTCAGTAGTGATTTTGTAGTTGTAGTTGGTGGGATAAAGGTAGTAAGATTTGGTGGAAGGTGGTAGTGTAGTTAACAGCTAACAACTAAGAGATAACATGGGGTTCAGCCGTTTAGCAGGTCGGCGTATAATTCTGTTATTTGTTATCTGCTCTCCTCATCCTCTGCCAAAGGCAGGCAAGCCAGCCCTTCTTCTTCTTTTTGTTCTCCTCTCCCCTAACCCCCTCTCCGCTCTTCTACTTATTCTCCTCTCCCCCTAACCCCCTCTCCGCTCTTCTACTTATTCTCCGCTCCCCCTAACCCCCTCTCCGCGATCCGGAGAGGGGGAATATTTATTGTCATCGGTGCGCTACTGTAAGTTTCGTTTCCTTCGGAAACTATTACTTATATACATTAATTGTATATCTCTTTATATGTTCAACAAGAAGCTCCCTTCTCCTCATGAGGAGAAGGGCTGGGGATGAGGAGAATAAACTTCCCCACGTGTCCACCCCCTACTATCTCTTCCCAAACAAAGTCGAATAGTCAAGGAAATAGATCAACCTCGCAGATAAAGTTGTCTGTCCGGGCGTGTTGAGGGTGTTATCGAGATTAGTAAAGAAATTCCTCTCGATGATGTTTTCATAGATGCTTGTGGCCTTCTTATAACCTACAGAGAAAAAACTGCCCGGGGCTACCTGCCAGGTATAGAACAAGTCAATATTGAACGCATCGAAATTGGCATTGTGAATAGATTCATTATTCTCGTCGAGGCCTGTGTAGGCAGTGTCATGAAGCTGACCATCATCACCAAGCAAATGGTATGAATAATAATCTACACGGCTCCAGTAATTCCTGATCCGAAGATTTAAATTCATCTTGGGATTAAACGTGTATTGTAGCTGAAGTTCATTGGTAATCTCGCTTACCTTTCGATCGCCAAAGATGATATTGTCTTCATCATCAAAATTTACCCAGCCCTTGCCCCGGTCAATTACTTCAAACCCAATATCTGCCGTTATCATTAGTTTATCATTAACCCGGTATGACGGCCGGATACCTCCCCAGTTGGCCACGGCGTTGTCCTCATTTCTCCACCAGTGTCCACGATAGGCAGAGAAACGCAGGGCTTTCCTGTCATCGGAAAACATAAAAACATTAAAATTTTGTGAGGGTCCTGTTTTGAAATACCTGTTTTCAACTCTTGGCTCCCAATAATCAAAGGAATTCCCCAGGTTAAAACCCGTAAACATTCCCATCCCCCAGAAATTCTTGAACTGTGTATGCATTCCAGTCTCAATTCTGAAACCGGTAAATTCATTAGGGTTGTATAATTCCCTCAGGGAGCCTTCTGTCCATATCCTGAAGTTATTGAATATGGAGAAAGGGGTAAATTTGTAATACCCCACTTGTGCACTGGTTTGAACATCATTGGGGTTTCTCATGAATCCGAGGTCACGGATATTCCATTTATCAGAAACTGCCCTTCGCTGAATATTGAACTGGAAGTTGCCTGATACCTTACCCGCGCTAATAATATATCGGTGCCCGGCTACTCCTTTCATTTCACCAGCTTCCTCATCATAGTCTGATACCAATGAGCGACCGTATCCCCCATAGATACTCCAGGTATTGGTTTTATCCCTAAAGCGTGCATCAGCGAAAGTCACATTGGCATCCCGGAAAGTGCCCGCACGGGTTACGTTTGTATTGATTATTCCAATGCTTGAATTATTCTTCAGGTTCTGATCAATAACTGCCACGTTAAAATTCGTGAAAGGATCCACCAGGACTTCTCGTTCCTTTCCTTCACTATCTTTAACTATGGCAAAAGTGCGTTTGGACATGGCATTAAACAGCCCTATACCCATACCATTTTTTGTCCTTCCTGAAAGCTTGGTGGCATTAATCAGCGGGGCATTGGCCGGGGTACTTACCAGCTCCTCGCCAGCCTGAAGGGCACTTTGATCAAAGTATCCGAAAGACTGTCCAACCCTTCTGCTGTAGAATAAATTTCCTTTCGAAAACATTTCAGTCCCCTCAGTGAAAAAGGGACGATTTTCGTTGAATCGCACTTCAAAAGGAGACAGGTTCAGTACCAGGTTGTCAGACCTCACCTGGCTGAAATCCGGAACCAATGTCATATCAAGGGTGAAACCATCACTAATTCCATACTTAAGGTCAGCCCCTCCTGCTATATTTTTATTGGAAAGCCCGGATTGGCCATCATGCTTATAAATAGTGCTGACATATGGCATTAGCGACAACCTTATCGGAGGTTCGATACCTTTGATACCAGTTATTCTTCCTGACTGGTTTATCCAGCCATCCACGGACTGATCTATGAAATTCCAGGAAGATTCTTCCTGGAAACGCTTTGATACCCGGTAGAAATTAAATCCCCAGGTCTGTTCGTCCTGTTCGGGAAACCTCAACGCGAAATAAGGTATTTCGATCTCAACCTGCCACCCATCTTCTTCAAAGTGAATGGCACTGTTCCATACTGCATCCCACGCATCATCTTCATTTTGCTGAGAAAACAATACATCAGTTTGGACACCGGCAGAGGTTATAAAAAAACCCATTCCGTTCTGACCTTTGTTGTAGGTATCAAATACCAACCCGATCATATCGGTGTTGTCACCAAATGCATCACGGGGTGTCAATTGCCTAGGGATATCACCCGGGCTTTCGTCGTACATCTTTACAGCGAAATAAACTGACTTATCGTCATACCTGATCTTAAAGGCTGTTTTAAACCTTGCATCTTTTCCATTATCAGGAGCGATCTGGTAAAAATGATCTTCAAAATCGAAATCAGTAGTGGTCCATGCCTCGTCCTCAAATACACCGTCTATTTTCGGAGGCGTATCAATTCTGAGAGCTTCTGTGGTACGCAACTCATCCGGTTGCGCGTAGGAAAGCGAAAATAACAGGCATAAGGCTGCCGTGACCGGCAGGCTTTTTAGTTCAGTTGACATTGGGTAGAGTTTTGACCGGTTCTACCTATAGAACGTCGGTAATTGGTGTAGGTTACAACCCGGGGCCAAGTTTTTTTAAGATGTTTTTACCACTACTACCTTTTTCGTAAGGAAAAATTCCTCCTCAAAGCAACCACTCAAAGCTAATACGTAAGACTTTTTGATAGGTTTGAGTTCTTCTGAAAGATCACCTCCTTTCAGCAGGAACATGGTACAACCAAAGGCCATTTGCTTCCTGAGCAAGTGGATCATCGGCTCTGCTTTCATCACTGCCCTCGACACCACATAATCGAAGTGATTATCAAGGCTTTCTGCCCTTGCAACAAGTGCTTTTACATTTTCAAGCCCCAGGTTTTCTACTACTCCTTTCACCACCCCAATCTTTTTACGGATGGAATCCACCAGGGTGAATTGAACCTGGGGAAACATGATTGCCAGTGGAATTCCCGGAAAACCACCTCCTGTTCCAACATCGAGCACCGAAGTTCCCGGTTCAAAATTTTTGAAACAGGCAATTCCCAGTGAATGAAGAACATGCCTTTCGTAGAGAAGATCTACGTCTTTGCGTGAAACGACATTGATCTTGACATTCCAATCCTGGTAAGCAGGCCCTAGTTTTTTAAACTGGTCACGCTGATGAGCATTCAAATCCGGGAAATACTTGAATACTATATCGGCATCCACTAAATATGGTCCTTTTTATTCTTGACAAGGTCATACATCAGTTCACGGGCCCGGTGTAATTGAGCTTTCACAGTCCCCAAGGGGGCATCGAGCTCTTTAGCGATTTCCTCGTAGCTGAATTCTTTGAAATAGCGAAGTTTTACGAGCTTCTGATATTTGGCCGGGAGCTTAGTGACAAACATGCGCATCAGTTCAACCTTTTGGCTTTTTATAGCCTCCTCCTGTGGATTGAGCCTTTTGTCCTCAACATCTATTTGAACCGCTTCCCCGCTGTCATCCGTGAATGATGTGTTCAGGCTCATAGTTTCCAGCTTCTTTTTCCTGATAAAATCAATGGCATTATTGGTCGCTATCCTGAACAACCAGGTGCTGAAGGTGTAATCTTTTTTAAATCTCGCGAGGTTCTTGAATGCCTTGGCAAATGCTTCAATGGTCAGGTCTTCCGCGTCATCTACATTCCTTACCATCTTGAGAATCATATGGTAAACCGGGCGTTTATAGCGGGCCATCAGCGAAGCAAATGCTTGCTGATCTCCTTCATTCACGGCTTTATCTATCAGCCTGAAGTCTTCGAGAGCTTTATCCGAGAATTGTCTTTTTCCCTCCATTGAGTTTTTTTTGCCCATAGCGTTGCAAACGCCGTGGAAAG
>JAHEKQ010000124.1 GCA_024638265.1 Flammeovirgaceae bacterium | reverse complement strand
TAAAGGAATTTTAGCTTCTGGGGTGGAATTCCGTGATAATTTGTTTCAGGTAATCCCGATCCAGGTGCGTATAAATCTCGGTTGTAGTAATCGATTCATGGCCCAGCATTTCCTGGACTGCCCGAAGGTCGGCTCCTCCCTCAACGAGATGTGTAGCAAATGAATGCCTGAAAGTATGGGGGCTGATCTTCTTTTTTAACCCGATCTTCTCTGAAAGTCCCTTGATAATAGTGAAGATCATTACACGACTAAGGTTTTTCCCCCGCCGGTTCAGGAACACAAAATCTTCATAGCCGGGTTGGATCGGCACATGGACGCGTATTTCTTCGAGATAAATATTCAGGTGCTTGATTGCATCTTTTCCGACCGGTACCAGCCGTTCCTTGTCTCCTTTCCCCGTCACCCTGATAAATCCTGCATCGAGGTAGAGGTTGCTAATCTTGAGGGCGACCAGTTCGGATACCCTCAGGCCACAACTGTAAAGTATCTCAAGTATGGCCCTGTTGCGTCCCCCTTGCGGGGTAGACAGATCGATGGCATTTAAAAGGCGTTCGATTTCCGGGTAGCTTAGCGTGTCGGGGAGTTTCCTCCCCAGTTTAGGGGCTTCCAGCAATTCTGAGGGGTCGGATTTTATGTACTCCTCGAAATGAAGATATTTGAAAAAAGCTTTGATCCCTGATATGATCCTCGCCTGGCTGTAGGCCGACATGCCCAGTTCGTTTATCTGTTCTATGAGGGAATGGAGGTGATGAAGTTCCACCTGTTCGGGTGCCAGGGCCTGGTTTGACAATTCAACAAACTGTTTTAGCTTTGATACGTCCCTTAAATAGGCCTCAACGGAATTCTCAGAAAGCGAGCGTTCCAGTTTCAGGTAATTTTTAAACTGGTATATAGCGGCATCCCAGGTCATAGGGTAAAGGTATGGAAATGAAGATAGAAATAATCAATGGCCCCAATCTCAACCTTCTTGGAAAGAGGGAACCCGAGGTTTATGGCTCGGAGTCATTCGATGACTACCTGTCCAAACTCCAAGAAAAATATCCCTCCATTGAGATCGGCTATTTTCAGTCCAATGTCGAGGGCGAACTGGTGGATCAATTACAAAAAGTTGGCTTCGATGCTGATGGGATTATTCTCAATGCCGGAGCCTATACCCATACATCGGTTGCCATTTCCGATGCCATTGCGGCTATTCAGTCCCCGGTTGTTGAAGTCCACATCTCCAATATCTACAACCGCGAGGAATTCCGGCACAAAAGCCTGATCTCCGGCAATTGCATTGGCATGATCACCGGCCTGGGGCTTAAAGGGTACGAGCTCGCAGTTGAGTATTTTAGGTAACAACTAACAGTTGGTGATTATCATCTATCACCTATCACCTTCCACCTACCACCTACCACCTAATACTCCTCGTCAAATACATCGTCGCGGCCAGAGCTGCAAACAAGCCCAAAGCACCAACCAATAATGCGAAATCCTGGAGTTGGAGGATTACGTAAATGAAGGAATAAATGATTGCGAAGAATGTGCTCAGCATTATCGTAAAAATCCGGTTTCGGATGATGGCGGAGGTGTAAGCCACGATCAGCAATGCCGTCATAACCGAAGAAACCAGGTAGGCAATGTCAAAGCCCAGGTGTTCGGAAATCGAGAGCAAAAGGACATAAAATACCACCAATGATAAGCCTGCAAAACCGTATTGGATGGGGTGCAGGATTGTTTTCTTAATGACCTCTGCCAGGAAAAAGGTCAGGAAGGTCAGGGATATGATCAGGATGGCATATTTGCTGCTTCGGCTGTTTTTCTGGTATTCATTGACAGGGACCAGCATAGTGACTCCAAAATCTGAAGCCAGGAGCTCCTCGCTGTTTCCAACCCACTTGTCCGGAATGTTCCGGTTCAGATCGATCACGTTCCATTCTGCGGAAAAACCATTGGAATCTATAGTCCTTTGGGCCGGCAGGAAATGTCCGTCGAAGCTGGGCTCGGTCCAGGCTGATTCGGCAGTAACATGTGTAGTCTTCCCGGTGGGAGTAAAGGCAAGCCGTTCACTACCCCTGAGTTCCAGAGAGTATGAAAACTGGAAATCCTGATCTGGTGTTGTTTCTACCCTTGCATGGATTCCCTGGTAAAAGTTATCCTTGTTGGGCAGTCCGGCCTGGAAATCCATTTTTTCATTTCCCCATTGCAGGAATGTCCTTTCTCGAATACCGGTGAGGTCTGAGATTCCCGCAGATACGATGGCTTCATCCCAATGTATATTGTGTGGTTTATATCCCAGGTTTTCAAAATTCAATTTCCCGAAACTCCCCGATACATCAATAGCAGTCTCGTAGAGCATGACCTCGTAAATGCTCCTTTTCCGTAGCTCGTGGTCAATTTGGCCACTGATGTTGAGATCCTCAGGGATAAAATGGACGTTTACCCTGTGATAATCCATTTTTTCCGACTCCTTATCGAATGATTCAATGGTTACAGGAACGGTGAGAACCGGTCCGGAAATCACCTGCCTGCCTCCCCATTTTCCACTTACTTCACTAATGACTTCCATTCTGCGGATTGACCGTTCGTCTATCAGTTGACTGATAAATATCGTTGGGATTAATAAGACCAATGCCAGGAAGCCGATCAGTACCATCTTAAGTACGATTGAGTTTTTGAGCTTCCTGATGAAGTTTTCGAAAGATTGATTGTCTTGTTCCATAATGACTTTGAATTACAAAGTTGAGAGTTAAATTTTTTTACTTTTTATGATTTATAATAGACTCGAGTGCTTCAATGTGGTCTGAAAAAGCTTTTTTACCCGATTTTGTGATCGCATAGCAGGTCCTGGGTTTACGATTTTGAAATTCCTTGTTCACGATAACATATTGTTCACTTTCCAATGCTTTGATGTGGCTGGCAAGATTTCCGTCGGTTACACCGAGTAGTTCCTTGAGTTCCGGAAAACTCATTTCGCTGTTTACCGACAGGGCAGACATTATGCCCAGACGGACCCGATGATCAAATGCCTTATTTAACTTCTCAATCACTAACGGTCGTATTTCATGTACATCGTCAATCCATAGGCAATATGGAGCACTCCGAATCCCAGGGCAAAAAATAGTAAGCCATATGCAGGGAGAAACAGTGCGATCAGTCCGAGGATCAGCTCGGAGATACCAAGTGAGCGGACATCCCTCAGGGTAACGTGGCTGGCATTAATCAGTCCGAGCCCGTAGAATACCAGGAATAACATTGGGATCAGTGAGTAATATCCATTGAGAAGGCAGTAGATCACAATGATTCCGCCGGTAACCAGTGGTATGGCAAGGTTGATAAATAGTCGTTGTGAAAGGCTGTTCCAGATCGATTGTCCCTGCTTTTTGGCTTTTTTCCCGGTGAGTATAATGCCGGTGACTATGGCAAGCAACAGGATGAATAATCCGGTTATTACCAGGTAAATGAGCCCATTGGGAAATTCCCCCGGCTGCAGATTATCATAAAGATGGTATGGAGCCTGGTAGATCATATTATAGGCCACTGCCGACCCCGCCAGGGCGTATATTCCGGCCAAAACTCCGGTCCATCCACTCAGGGAAATAAACCGGGTGGATTTCTCCATCATCTCGCGGATATTGGCTAAATCCTGGTTCGCTTTTTCTGTGTCCATAGAAAAGTACTTTGAAATACAAAGTTAATTACGAAATTCGGTGGTGCAAGGTTTTGGAGATGTTTTACCGGGTGATAGTTATATACTTTTTACTTCCCAAATAGATTTACACTTTTCACTTTACACTCTTCACTTTTCACTATTTAGTTTCACGCAAAGTCGCAAAGTCGCAAAGTTTTCAGTTCCCCCTCAAGATTTACACTTTTCAGCCATAGGCTGATCGGCATCGCCTTCGCGAAGCTTCGGCGAAGCAAGGCCTTTGGCCGAACACTCTGCACTCTTCACTTTTCATTTTGACTTTTTACTACTTTTTACTTCTCTAATACCCTTCGTCCCGATCCACCAAATACAGCAAAGGTGTACCACTCTCCATTCTCCGGTAGTTCTCTACTACCACCTCGGCGGCAGATTCCGGGTTGGTGATGCTTGCCACATGGGGCATTACCGTTATTTCGGGCATGCTCCAGAAAGGGTGGGCTTTCGGCAATGGCTCTTCCCGGAAGACATCCAGCCATGCCCCGGCGATGATCTTGTCATCGATCGCCCGGATAAGGTCCTCTTCTACCAGTTGAAGTCCGCGACCGAGGTTGACCAGGTAAGCCCCGGGTTTGATCTTTGTGAACAGCTCATAATTCAGAATATCCGTGGTCTCATCGGTGAGGGGAAGTACGTTAATCAGTACATCCAGGTCCATGAGGAAACCCTCCGTGATCTTTCCGTGATAACTGTTAATGCCACTGATCTCTTTTTTTGTTTTGCTAAAGCCTTTCACCAGGTATCCCAGTTCGTAGAATGCCGTACCGATGGAACGGCCCATCTCTCCCAAACCCAGGATGCCAATAGTCTTCAGCGCTCTCTGCGGTCTTTTCTCCCACCGATTTTCCTCCAGGTATTCCTTCAGACGATTCTCCCAGGATAATACGGCGAGTGCAGCCGTTCGCTTCATATCGAGACTGAGGTTCTTGTCTACTATGCGCGTAATCGAAATATTATCCGGCAGGTCAGGGTCATTCAGAATATAATCCACTCCTGCCCCGATGCTGGATACCCATTTCAGGTTAGGGAATTCATTAAGCGAGCCGTGCGGATAATGCCAGACCAATGCTCCGGTAATAAGTTTCTTATCACTCACATCCGGGTAAATATCAACCGGTATTCTGGGGTCGATTGCATGAATGGCTTCCACCCAGACACTTCGATCTCTACCGGGAGCAATGATCACCAGTGACATCAGGATTAAGATTTAATGTGATCCACGATGAGCCCCGCATGGACCCGACTGTTTTCAATAAACCATTTATTGGTTCTCAGACCACCACAAGCTACACCGGCGAGGTATACCCCGGGCACATTGGTTTCGTTGGTTTTATCATTGTAGACCGGCGTATTGAATTCATCCTTTTGGAATTGGATACCAATATCGGTCATGAACTCAAAGTCAGGCCGGTATCCCGTCATAGCCAGGACGAAATCATTTTTCAGGGTCTTTTTCCCCTTCGGTGTTTTAATATCCACTTCGTTCTTCCTGATCTCGAGGATTTCCGATTTAAAGTAGGCTGGAATGCTTCCTTCCTTAATCCGGTTCTCGATATCGGGCCGGACCCAGTATTTTACCGATTCGAGTATGGCCTCTTCGCGGACCACCATGGTAACACGTGCCCCTTTTCTCCAGGTTTCCAGGGCTACATCTACTGCGGAGTTGGCGGCACCCACCACGATGATATCCTGGTTGTAGTAAGGATGAGGTTCATCGTAGTAGTGTCTCACTTTATTCAAATCCTCGCCTGGTACGTTCATCAGGTAAGGCAGATCATAGAAACCTGTTGCCAGGATAATATTCTTCGCTTCGTAAGTTCCCTTATCCGTTTTCACTGTATGCCAATCCCCGGCATTGATCCACTCCACCTTTTCATAGAGTTTCAGGTCCAGTTCCCAGCTAGTCGCCACCCGACGGTAATACTCCAGGGCCTCAAAACGGTTGGGTTTGCTCCCATGACTGATAAACGGGACTTCCCCGATTTCCAGTTTTTCTGAAGTGGAGAAAAATGTCATGTTCAGTGGATAATTATATATCGAGTTCACCAGGCAACCCTTATCAATAATCGTATAGCTGAGCCCCTTTTTCTCTGCTTCAATTCCACATGCCATTCCAATGGGTCCGGCTCCGACTATGATGATATCGTATTTCATAGGACACAAAGATAATGGTTAGTCGGTTAGTCAGTTGGTCTGTTGGTCAGAACCTTGCAGACTAACTCACCAACTCACCAACCGACCAACTTATTCAAAAATTCCCTATCTTAATAAGCTACAAAAACTCATTTGATGGAAATAACAACAACTCCGGACTTTCCGGGCAGGGAAATTGAAAAAGTGGTCGGGGTGGCCCGGGGCAGTACGGTCAGGGCGCGAAATATTGGAAGAGACATATTCGCGGGCCTTAAAAATATAGTGGGAGGGGAGATTTCAGAGTATACCAAGTTGATGGCCGATTCGAGGGAGGAAGCACTTTTCAGGATGACTCAAGACGCGAAAAGGTTGGGAGCAGATGCGGTAATCAATGTGAGATTTACTACAGCGGATGTGATGAATGGTGCCTCGGAAATTCTCGCCTATGGGACGGCAGTGAAATTGAGATAGGCAAGATGTCTGTCTGGGGGGTTGTTTTAGGAGCCCTGGGTTTCCTGCTTTTTGCATACATCATCGGACGTTTGATCTACTACCTGATACGCAGGATGGAAGACAATAACCGGGAGAAATTTGAGAAGCGTGACTATTGATTTGGCTTATGAAAGCGCTAATAACCCTTATTTTCGTATATGTCGCAGTGATCTGCAGCGCACAAGAGATGTTCCTGCAAAGCCAGCGTTACCACAACAAATGGCGGTCAACGATTGGTGTTGGCGGGGTGGAACCCATTTCTACGCACATCCAGTTCTACCGGGGATTCAGCTGTAAAAGTGCACGTGGCTGGCTCCTGGAGATCCAGGTGGGAATGGAAGGAATGGTCCGCGACATTAATGGCATTCCCTACCAGACCGGGCAGTTCCGCAAGGGAGCTGTCAGGTACAGCATTGCCTATAACCGTAAATTATTCCGGGGAGTACAGGATTACATTCCCTGGCTGGGCTTCCTGGCGGGCTTTGGCCTTCAGGGGGGAAACAGAAACTATCTCGATGAGAATGGGATGGAGAGTAAATTATACGCCCTCGGACCCCAATTCAATTTTAATATTGAGACCTATATTATTGACAAACGTATTAATCGCGACCAGTACCTGGGCGTGATCCTGTTTGCCGAGTACCTCTACCACCGGGAATTTACCGGAGAATTTGATGTGTCGCGGGTCAATGGCGGGTTGAGATTGAATTTTTATAATTGAGGCAGGAGGCAGAGGCAGGAGGCAGGAAATGTGATAAGTGATAGGTGGTAGGTGATAGGTAGTAAGTGATAAGGTAACTCCCCCCTCATTCCCCATGTACGTTCCGGTATCCTCTTCCCGCTCCGTCCGCCTTTGGCGGGTATCCGACCTCTAGGATGGACTTTAGGCCTTACGATGCGCTTTTACTCTTTATAAAACGTAAACCCGGCAGCACCGTCCTTTGTCACCCAGTCCACCTTCATCCCGATAAGGAACATGCGATGCTTTTTCTCAATGAGGACTGGAATCCCGTCGAGGTCGAACTCTTCGT
>JAHEKQ010000123.1 GCA_024638265.1 Flammeovirgaceae bacterium | reverse complement strand
CCCCACGGTTGATGCACTGAACATTATACCCGGGATGGGTTCGTCAGTTTCTGAATCAGAAATAATACCGCAAAACCAATACTCCTTCGGTTCGGAGGTGATTACGTAGTTCTTATTGCCAGATGGTTTTATGGAATAGCCAATCGCTGTTTCCAGGTATAGGAGATTGGTAATAATATCCCCGAATGGAGGGGATTGTATTTTTTTGTCCTCCAGGTTAACATCAAGATATGAGAACCGGATATCGAATTTTTGCTCCAGGTTGGAAAGGACCTCTTCCACAGGAAGCCTCACCTGGCTAAATCCATGGAATGACATTGATGCTAACAGGAGTACTAAAACCCTAAGGGTTATCACATTTGAAGAGGGCCGTGTTGTCCTTGAATTCGATTTCACATCCGGTACTTAAAGATATAGTATTAAGAGCGGAGTTCAGATTATTGCGATCTATTGTGCCGGTAAAAAGTGTAGTTGTCTCCATACCCTCCGTTTTGATATCAATGTCAAATTGACGTTCAACTTCCTCAAGTACGTAGGACAGGGGCTGACTGTTAAATTCGGTAGTGCCACTGATCCAGGCAGGTTGGTTAATGTCCCCCGAAAAAGATAAACTGTTAAATGTTCCGTTATTATCGATTAACCCCATTCCCCGGGTAAGTATTCTCTCCTCACCGGGATATTTGACCCTTACCTTTCCCTCGTAACACTTAACATTGAATAGATTCGAACGGGATAAAATATTGAATTGGGTCCCGAGTACCTCTACCGACCATTCGTTTCCACTTACTGAAAATAAAGCCCCTTTCCTGACTGAGAAAAAGGCTTCACCTTGCAGTTCAATATTTCTCTCTTCTTCCCAGGAATCTTCGTTATATGATATGGATGTTCCCGCGTTAAGAATCACTAATGATGAGTCGGGAAGGTAATGGGTAATGGTTTCGCCCGGCATGGCATTGATTTCAGTCATTGACGGACGTAAAATAAAATAGAATACGATCAGTATTGTTATCACTGCTGCAGCCAGGAGGCCGTAGACAGGAGTCATATTCACGACACGGGCTTCTCTCTTCTCAAGGGAGGTTTGAAGCATCATCAGTTGCTCCTCGGTGTTCCACTCCGGGGCTTTGAAGGAAGACAGAGATTCATCAATCTCTTGTAAACGTGAATACACATCTTCCGGGAGAAGACTTTTTTTATCCTCCTGTGTCAGCTCTTCATTAAGCCAAATCGATATGTATTTTTCATCGTTCACGGTGCCTTACCTTTATAACCGGTAATCCATCATTTATCCTACCCCCGTCTTAAATTTTCCTGCCTAATTGCTTAAAAACAGTAGCGGCGGCCTTATAAATCCTCTTTTCAACCGCCTTCTGGGAAATACCCAGCATTTCAGCGATCTCACGGTGCTTTAACCCTTCTACCTTGTTGAGCATAAATGCTTCTTTTTGTTTTTCAGGAAGCGATTCCAGTACCAATTGCAGTTTTTGGTTGAATTCATTCTCCTCCATGATTTCCTGGGGTGAATAGGTGCCACTGGTATCGTCGTAATCAGCGTTTCTTCGCTCCGTATTTATTTTTGCAATCTGGTTGAGCGTAAAATTCCTCGCCACCTTGTAAAGAAAGGCCCTGGCATTTTCTGGTGTTACCTTTTTACAATTATCCCAGAGTTTTAAAAAGGCTTCCTGTACGATATCGGGAGGATTATTCCCGGGTCCAAACCGGTGGTATACAAAGCGATGAAGCTCTTCTGAAACCTTGCGGTATATGGAGTTGAAAATCTCTTCCTTACATACATCGCTCATTGGCCGAATTTAAAAAAAAATGATTTGCGGGGTAGGAGTTTTCATCCTGTTATTGTTTTCCAAGCAAACAAAAAAGTTAAAGTATTATGAAAAAATTATCAGTAATAACTATTCTGACATTCGCAATTTTGCTTTTCGGATGCAACGATGAGGGTAGTACTCCCACAATCCGATTCAATTTCAATACGGTGACAACTGCCAGTAATATTCCGATCGGAGGTCGTGTAGAAGCTAATTCACTTCAATTCGATTCAGGAACGATTACGCTGACACAAATTCAGTTTGAAACGGAAACAGATAACGGGGACTCTGTAGAAGTGGATATGGAGCAAGTGGTTGAAATTGATTTTGCCACGGGTGAAACGACTCCTGATTTAAGTAGCTTGAATTTCCCGGTGGGGACTTTTGTCGAAACCAGAGTTGAACTTGAGCTTTTGGATGAAAACAATATGCCCTCAGTGATTATTGAAGGTACGTTTACCGATTCCAATGATCAGACTCATCCCATCCAGTTTGAATTCAATTCGGGTGAAACATTCGAAGTGGAAAAAGAAGGAACGATTACCATTGCCGAAGGGACTAATGTGATAGCGCAGGTTACGTTTGACCCCGGTGTATGGTTTACCGGTGTTACTTCAACCATGCTTGAAGGTGCCACCAAGGATAACAATGGTGTCATAGTCATTAGCGAGACCAGTAATAGTAATATTTTCGATATCGTGGCCGATGGTCTTGACCTGGCAACTGAGGTCGAAATTGAATTCTAGTATAATTTATTTTAACCAAAACTTGAGAAAAATGAAAAATTTAAGATTTCTGGCAATAGTGGTTATTGCATCAGTTGTTGCCCTTTCAACGGGGTGTAGAAAACAAGGTTGTACAGATTCCAATGCCAATAATTTTGATGGAGACGCCAAAAAAGATGATGGATCTTGCGTGTATCCCACCATTACCGTGAATCCGGCAGGAGATGATGGGGATGTAGTAGGAGCAGGAGGATCTGCCAGCACTACCGTTACCTGGAATAATTCGCTTACTACCGCTGAGTTAAATATGGATATTACACCCACTTCAGTAGGGAGCTTACAAATTGTAGTAACGGATGCAAATGGGGTGGAGGTACTCAACGAGACTCTTTCCTCGGATGATGTAGAAGATTCCAAGACGGTTTGCTCTGCTACGGGTACTGCAGGTGCCTGGACGGTGACAATCACGCTGACCAGCTTTACCGGAAATGGAAGCTACACCCTGAGCCAGGGATGCTAAGTATTCATAGTGATCATCTGATCCATCACTCGTTGCGGTGGACAGGTGATCATTTCAACCATAAAATGAAAATCTAATGAAGAAGTTATTTTGCATACTTGCCATGGTGGTCCTGATTATTCAGCTACCGGCACAAGATAAAAAGTTTGGTATTCGGGCCGGAGTAAATATGAGTAATCTGGACGTTTCACCCGAAAATGATCCACCGGCTCCGGGATCAAGACTGGGGATACACCTGGGGGGTTTTGGAATGTTTGAATTATCGGAGGGGATAATTTTTCAACCGGAAGTACTGTTCTCCTCCCAGGGGGCCAACGATGAAGATCCGGAGACGTTTCAAACTGTAAAATTATCCTACCTGAATTTAGCCGGATTGTTCAAGTACCAGCTGGAGAGTGGGATCTCGATACATGCGGGTCCACAACTGGGTTTACTGGTCGATGGAGAGTTTGAAGAGGAGGACAAGGTATCCGGAGAGCAGGATATTTTTGATGCCAAATCAGTCTACAAGGGAACAGACCTGGCCTTGAATTTTGGTATCAGTTATATGCTCGAGGGAGGTCTTGAATTAGGTGTTCGGTATAATCTCGGTATTTCTGACAATAATGATGATCCCTTTGAAAATGCTTTTTATGATCTGAACCAGGAGTTGAAAAGCAGGGTATTGCAAGTATCCGTTGCTTACATCCTTGGTCAGTAAATATTACCCAATAGTAACATCATACAGTGTTTTGAAAAAGTCTGTCCTCCGGGACAGGCTTTTTTTCATTGGGGGTAGGAGAATTGGCCGGCTTCCGGTTATATCAGTGTAACAATCATACAAAATGAAATATTTATTCAGAATAGCAGTGTCTTTAATTATCACCTTCACCGTATTGATGCTGGGGGGATGCACGGATGAAATGCCTGTTGGCCAGGTACAATTACAGGTAGCCACAAGCGGTTCCACCAATTTTACCTCGGGTAGAATCGGTGGAAGAACTGAATTGTTGGTAGAAATCACGGACTTCCAGATTAGCATACGTGACGTAGAGCTTGAAGCAGATGGAGTGGAATATGATGACGACAATTACAATGGACAGGATTACGAAAGTGAAACAGACGATGATGAGTTTGAAATCAACTTCGAGGGTCCGTTCCAACTTGACCTGCTCAACGATTTGGATGCTGTCACTGAGACCATTGGAAATTTGGAAGTTCCCAATGGCCTATACGAGGAAATTGAATTTGATTTCCACAAAAGTGAAAACTTGCCGGAAACTCATCCCTTGTTTGATAAGTCAATCTATGTAGCGGGGACTATCGATGGTACTCCGTTCGTCATGTGGCATGATACCAGTGAAGAGCTGGAGATTGAATTTGAGAATGGACTCATAATAGATGAGAACCGGGTTAGTGTAACCATTACCTTCACAATAGAGCAGTTTCTCAATTCGCTCCACAGCATAGATTTGTCAAACGCAATTGACGGAAACAATGATGGCGTCATTGAGATTCACCCCAATGACCCCGACGGGAACCGCGAACTCGCTGAGCAGTTAAAGGAAAATATTAAAGAAGCCGCCGATCTTTTGGAAGGTGAGGATTGATCGGTTTGGTAAAAACAGGACCTGCGCTAGAGGCAGGTCCCTGTTTTTTGGGTTACTTTCGAGGTACGACGAAAATTAATTTGAAAGTGAATTATTGTAATTTGGGAAGAATTGGATTCCATTAGACCATACAAAATATTACTCGGGATAATAATCCTGACAGCTATCTCCCTGGCCTCCTGCCAGGAAGAAATCGTTGATATTGACCCTATTGACTCAACCCGGGTGGTCACCCCGGGATCCAGGCTATTCTCATTGGTGACCAATACAAGCACTTTTGACGGTTCTTCCGATGATATATTGGACCAGGCCAATTGCACAATGGTTAAACTACCGGTGGATGTATCCATTGGAGATACCACATTGACCGTTTCGACTCCGGAAGATTACCTAACAGTAAGGAATGTCATGAAGGTAAAAGGTATAAGCGTTGGCGACCAGGAGTTGGTTTATCCCGTCACCCTTATCCTGAGAGATCATAGCGAGGTAATTGTAAACAACCGGGACGAATTGGAAGTATGGACTGATCAATGTGAAAAAGGGCTTTTTGAAGATGACGATATAGAATGCCTGGATTTTGTTTACCCCATTACCATCGCATTTTATGACTCGGGAACTGAACAATTATTCAATTATACCATCAATTCAGACTCTTCCTTATTTGCTTTATTGTCAATTTCGGGACTGGGTGATTATTTCAGCTTTGAATTCCCGGTGCAGATGATTCTTAGTGACAGCACCGTGGTAACGGCAGCAAATAATGATGAACTTGAAGATATCATTGACCTTGCAGAAGATGCTTGTGATGAGGAAGATGATTATGAAGATGATGTGTTGGAAGATGGTGAATTAATTACTGCCCTGACCTCTGGCCAGTGGGTGATTACCGTATTTTATGACAATGAAGATCTGTCTTCAAACTACCTTGATTATCAATTTGATTTCGTGATAGACGGCAGAATTGATATTGATTTTCAAAACACTACTTTAAACGGTTCCTGGGAAACGGGCGGCGATAATGAACAGTTCAGACTTGATCTGGACTTTGAGAATCAGGATCCACTGGACCAATTAAACAGGGACTGGGACCTCATTTCCTTTGATGCTAACAGGATAATTTTAGGACACAGCAGTGGTGGCGGGGAAAGTTCTTCGGAATTCCTGGTCCTGGAGAGAAGTTTCCCCTCTGGTGATGATGCCCTCGAGACCGCGCTGAAAGCCAATGACTGGGTTGTTGACGAATATGTTGTTTCCGATACGGACAAAACCTCCGACTTTGCAGGATTTGTTATTAGCTTCTCCGACCAGGGGCAAAGCTCAGCCACAGATCAGGTTGAAATCATTGACGGCACGTGGCTTTCCATTTCAGCAGAGTACCTGGTGCTGGACTATCCTGATGCGCCTTTAGATCAATTAAAAGGTGAATGGCTTGTCACGGGGAATGATATATCAGAAATCAGCCTTCAGATTCCCCGAGGTGATGGCAACGACCCCGATATATTGGTACTTGTGGCAAACTAAATCTGTGCAATACCTCGATCACCGGCCAATTTCCCCGGTTATTTCAACTCGTCTAAGGATTCATTCCATTCGTCTTTAAAACCTTTCCATAAGTCTCATTATTTAAGGGCATCGGTACGCGTGAGGTAGATTTGTAGTGTTCAAAAAATGAAAACTATGAAAAAGACGATCCTCTGTGTTGACGATGAAATGATCATCTTGAACTCTCTGAAAACCCAGCTTCAGTCCCATGTAAGCCGGGATGTGTCCATCGAATGCGTGGAAAGTGCGGATGAAGCACTGTCATTAATAGATGAGCTTACGGAAGCAGGTGAGGAAATCGCCTTGGTGATCTCCGACCAGATCATGCCCGGTATGCCCGGAGATGAGTTGCTCATGAAGGTTCATGAGAAGTTGGACAAGACCAATAAGATTCTGCTTACTGGCCATGCCGATAATGAGGAATTATTTGACCTGGTTAAGAGGATCAACCTTTACAGATATATTTCCAAACCCTGGAAACACACGGATCTCCAGATGACGGTAAACGAAGCCCTGAATGCTTATGATCGTGAAAAAGATCTTGAGAAGACGAACAAGGAGCTCAATACATTAAATACTTCGCTGGAGGATAAAGTGAAAGAGCGAACCCGGGAACTCGAAGAAAATCAGAATAAGCTGGAGCAGACCATTAACGAACTCCAGGCAGCGCAGGGTAAACTGATAGAATCAGAAAAACTCGCTTCCCTGGGCCAGCTTATGGCCGGAATCGCTCACGAGATAAATACACCGCTGGGGGCTATTACGGCTTCTGCAGAATCACTTAAAGAGGGATTCTGGGGTTGCTTGTCTTCCCTTCCCTACGTCCTGAAAAATCTGCCTGAAGATCAGAGCCAGTTATTTTTCAGGATGATCCGCAATGGATCTTCCCAGGTCCAAATCCTTTCCACTAAGGAAGCGAGGATGAAACGAAGGGAATTAAAAAGTGAATTGGAAAGTTGGAATGTTGAATCAGCCGATTTACTGGCAGACCGACTGGTGGATATGAATATCACAGATTCCCTGGATGACTATAAGGAATTGATCTGCCACACGAATAGTGATTCCATTATTGGAGCGGCCTTTGGACTGATCAGCCAGAATAAAACAACGCAAAATATTGAGACGGCAGTTCAAAAAGCAGGAAAGATCGTTTATGCCTTGAAATCATATTCCCGATTCGGGGAAACGGAAAAGACTTCAGATGTCG
>JAHEKQ010000037.1 GCA_024638265.1 Flammeovirgaceae bacterium | reverse complement strand
AACCTCAATTATCATCTATCCTCTATCATCTCTTCATCCACCCACAATCCCTCTGCAGACCTACAGTCCTCCACTGTTAGTTGTTAGCTGTTAGTTAAAAACTCCCTAAACTCTTCAAAACTTCTCCCGATCGAAGTAAACCGGGGTTCTCCTCCCTGGAATTTAGCAGCCTGGTCGGGGATAGGGATATCGACCTCAAGCGAATCAATGCTCTCATGGAATTTGTATGGATGGGCTGTCTCAAGGAAAATACCCGGTCTTCCATATTTCTTCAGTCCTAAATAACCGACGGCACCATGGGGATCCATCAGGTAGCCACTGTTTTCATATACGTCTTTTATGGCCTGTAGTGTATCATCATCGGTAAAACTGTAAGATGTTATTTCGCTCCGTACTTCTTCGACATGGTGATGAAAAAGATGATCTATCCGTCTGAAATTGCTGGGATCACCGACATCCATGGCATTCGATAGAGTGGGTACACTTCCCCGGGGATCATACTCCCCACTTTCCAGGTAATCTGTAAAAGTCCTGTTGATATTGACACTTGCTATAAATCGATCTACAGGCATACTCATTTTATTGGCGATTAATCCGGCGGTCAGGTTACCGAAATTTCCACTGGGAACTGAAAAAACAGGTGCATCATTGCCCCCCCATTGATTGTAAGCATGAAAATAATATATCGATTGCGACAGGAACCTGGCAATGTTTATGGAGTTGGCGGAGGTTAAAACGAGCTTTTCATTCAAGGTCTTATCCAGAAAAGCTGATTTTACGAGCCGTTGACAATCATCAAAAGTACCGTCAACTTTAACGGCGCTGATATTCCCACCCAGCGTGGTCATCTGTTGTTCCTGGAAAGGAGTGACCTTGCCGTTTGGATAAAGTATCACTACCTCAATATTCGACTGTCCGTAAAATCCATTGGCCACGGCGCTGCCCGTATCACCCGAGGTGGCAACCAGAACCACTACTTTGCGATCTATTTCGCGGGCATAATAGTTCAGGCATCCTGCAAGAAATCCGGCGCCAACATCTTTAAAAGCCATGGTAGGTCCGTGAAAAAGTTCTAAAACATAAACATCCGGACTGACTTCCTTTAAAGGAATATCAAAATTCAGGCAACTTTGTAGAATAGCATCAAAAACATTCCCCGGGATATCATCAAAGTAGCCTTCCAGCACTTTTTTTCCCAATTCAGGTAAGGAGAGCCCTTTGAGTGTGTCGATTTGAATCCCAGGAATAGATTCGGGCATAAACAGCCCATTGTCCGGGGGCAAGCCCCTGAAAACCGCCTCACGGGGAGTGTATTTAGTGGTATTGTCCTTTGTACTGAAATAATTCATACGATAGAAGCTCCCTTCAAACGGATTCTTGAAACATAGGTCTTCACGGGAATGGATGCTTCCTGGTAAACTAAACCCGTTTGAGTGCTGATAAAGTTGGCCTTTTCCCTCGTTTCTGCAAAGGCAAACATGGCGGGGCCTGAACCCGAAATATTAAAGCCAATGGCACCCTGACCGGCAGCAACTTCTCTTGCTTCGTAAAAATATGGGATAAGTTTGGCCCGTGAGGGCTCGGCGATCACATCAACCATTGAATTTCCGATCAACTCTAAATTACCCCTTAATAGGCCCA
Source organism: Flammeovirgaceae bacterium (assembly GCA_024638265.1). Lineage (GTDB taxonomy): Bacteria > Bacteroidota > Bacteroidia > Cytophagales > Cyclobacteriaceae > JAHEKQ01. The sequence goes on along the minus strand of JAHEKQ010000037.1, from coordinate 27,034 downwards.
GTATTAATCCTCCCAGGTTACCCCATTGGCGTGTAGCATCAGCAAGGCTTACCTGGTCGCCCATAACCCTGCGAGCATCGGCCGTTTTAACCTCCACCTGGGGATGGATAACGGAAACCCATAACTCAATTCCGGGTTCGATGGGGATAATATCCAATGGTTCATAGCTTCTTACCAGGGTAATCCCACCATAAATGCATGGAGCGACATTATCAGCGTGTGGGTTGGAAGAAACATAGTTTTCTCCTTCCATGGCAAACCGGGTAAGCTCCAATTTATCAAAGGGCCGGCCCAGGAACTCATTGAGTGCCACGGCAGCACCGGCAGAACTTGATCCACTGGAGCCCAGGCCACTTCCGGGCATTACTTTCTTTTCAATCTCAATATCAAATCCAATCCGCTGGCCCAGCTTTTCGAACATTTTGTTGAGTACGACCCCAACCACGTTTTTATCGGGGTCTGTAGGGAGATCAGCACCAGTTATCTCTTTGATGACCAATTGAGTGTCGTCCCGTTTGGTAAGGCGTAAAGTATCTCCCAAACCGTCCAGGGCAAAGCCAAGTACATCGAAGCCACTGCCAACGTTGGAGACGGTAGCCGGGGCAAATATGGTAATTGTGTCTTTTATCAACTGGAGTACCTCATAACATCGGCAAAAATCCCGGAGGCGGTGACCTCGGCTCCCGCACCCGCACCTTTCACTACCAGGGGTTGATCCGGGTATCGATCGGTATAGAAAAGTACGATATTATCTTTTCCCTGCAAATCGAAGAATGGGTGAGATTCATCGATGTACTTCAAACCCGTTTTTGCTTGTCCGCTGTCATAGCTGGCAACATACTTGATCCTTTGGCCGTTTTCCTTTGCTTTTCTGTACATGCTGGCAAAAACTTCTTCACTTTCCTCTACTCCAGACAGAAAGGAATCTACGTCATTTGCATTCATCACGTCTTCGGGAATGAAATTCTCCGTTTTTATATCGTCGAGCTCAGCGTATATCCCACTTTCGCGCATAAGGATGAGGATCTTGCGTTTGACATCGATTCCGCTCAGATCGATCCTTGGATCGGGTTCTGTATACCCCTGCTCCATAGCCATCGCGATGACTTTTCGAAAAGTTTGGGTTGTATCATAGGTATTGAATATAAAATTGAGGCTCCCGGAAAGGACGGCATCAATCCTGTTTATCCGGTCACCGCTCTTTACCAGGTCGTTTAATGTAGAGATCACGGGTAGTCCCGCCCCGACATTAGTTTCATAATAAAATTTCTGATTGCGTTTTATCGCCAACTGCTTCAATTCCTGGTAGGATTCATAATCCGATGAACATGCAATTTTATTGGGAGTGATTACTGAGATGGAGTGATCAAGTATTTCCCGGTATTGTGCAGCTATGTCCGCACTAGCCGTATTATCAATAAATACACTGTTTCTCAGGTTAAGGGCATAGACAGACTTTTTAAAAGATTCAATAGAGAATTTGGTTGCTGATCCTTCCAGTTCTTTTTTCCAATCACCCAGGCTAATCCCGTCTTCATTAAATAGCATTTTTCGGCTGTTGGCAAGCCCTGTCACAACGATCTTGAGACGTTGGTTTTCCCATAGATAATCGCGCTGTTTATTGAGTTGATCCAGGAATGCCCCCCCAACCGTACCTACCCCTATGATAAACAGGTTAATTCGTTTGTAGTCGCTCAGGAAGAAGCTCTCATGCAGGCTGTTCAAGGCTTTTCTCACCTGGAAATTATCGACAACAACAGAAATATTGCGCTCTGAAGATCCTTGTGCTATGGCCTTAATATTGATACCGTTGGTTCCAAGGCTGCTGAATAAGCGTCCGCTTATTCCCGCCTGGTGTCTCATTCTGCTGCCTACAAGAGCAATGACAGAAAGCTCAGTTTCTATTTCCAGCGGATCAATTTTGTGACCGCTCATCTCGAACTCAAATTCGGAACTTATAGCTTCCTTGGCCGCTTCCAGCTGATTTTCATCAATAGCTACAGAAATCGAATGCTCTGAGCTCGCTTGAGTGATCAGGATAATATTGATCTTTTGATCTGACAAAGACTTGAATAACCGGTGAGAAATATTGGGTATACCCACCATTCCACTGCCCTTGAGGTTGAATAGCGCAATATTCTGAATACAGGAGAGGCCTTTTACCGCACTTCCATTGAGCGCCAAATCATCTTTGGTAATGGTTGTGCTGGCACCATCCGGATCAAAGGTATTCAGGATCTTTATTGGAATTTTTTTATCGAGTACGGGCTGTATGGTGGGGGGGTAAATCACCTTGGCCCCAAAGTGCGATAGTTCCATCGCATCCTCATAGGATATAGATTTTATCGTTCTGGCCTGTTTGACAAACCTGGGATCTGCAGTCATTAGTCCGTTGACATCCGTCCAGATTTCCAGCACATCTGCATTTAGGGCAGCGGCAATAATAGCGGCAGAATAGTCCGATCCACCCCGACCGAGCGTTGTTACTTGGCCTTTCTCATTGCTCGCAATAAACCCGGGAACCAGGGCAACCCCAGTAATACCCTTAAATTTTGAAGCAATGAGTAAATTACTCTCTTTGAAATTCACCCTAGCACTGCCAAACTTACTATCGGTAAGGAGAAATTGGGTCGGGTCCATGAGCGTACACTGAATCCCCATGGATTGAAAAAAGGAACTGATTATAGAGGAAGAGAGTTTTTCACCGTAACTGAGGAGGTAATCACTGGTCTTTTGTGTGAGCTCCTGGACCCAGTAAATCCCTTTAATGATTTCGCTCATCTGGAGAAAATACTGGTCAACAACCGCCAGTACACTGTCAAGATGACTTTTTGCCACTAGATCCCTGCAAAGTTGTATGTGCCTGTCTTTCAGGGAGCTCAGCTTATCCTCATACTCCAGTTTATCAGAGGCGAGTTCCCCTATTTCTATTAATTGGTTGGTAACTCCACCCAATGCGGAAACCACAATTACAAAGGGACCCTCATCTTGCCTGGACTCCAGCATTTGGTATATGCCCGAAATGGAGTCCTTGTTCGCCACTGACGTACCTCCGAATTTAAGTACTTTAATCACGTATTCTCAGTTAGGTTGACCGCTCAAATAAACCCCAAAACTAAGTGAATGGTATGAATGATTTAAGGATTATACATAAAAAAAGCCCTGAATTTCAGGGCTTGTATATTATTGAGCGATGGCTTGTCATTTATTGCCGTCTCCCTCAGCTTTCTTGATCTCCACTTCAGGGTCCTGTGCCACTTCCTCAGGGGCATCTTCAGCAGTTTTGTCCACCGTAAACTGGATGGCCTGTGCAGCGGCCTTAGACCTCAGGTAATACATTCCTGTCTTCAATCCTTTTTTCCAGGCGTAGAAGTGCATGGACGTCAGCTTTCCGAAGTTGGGGTCCTGGATATGAATATTCATACTCTGACTCTGGCAAATATATGCTCCCCGGTCTGCTGCCATATCAATGATAGACTTTTGAGAGATTTCCCAAACGGTCCTGTATAGTTCTTTGATATCATCCGGAATATTGGAAATATTCTGGATGGACCCGTTAGCCTGAATGAGCTGGTTCTTCATCTTTTCATTCCAAACGCCGAGGCTTATAAGGTCTCGCATAAGGTGTTTGTTTACCACAATGAACTCACCTGACAATGTCCTTCGGGTATAGATGTTGGAAGTGAATGGCTCAAAGCATTCGTTATTTCCGAGGATCTGCGAAGTAGAAGCCGTAGGCATAGGGGCCAGCAACAATGAGTTTCTCACCCCGTGTTTTTTTACCTCTTTTTTCAAGGATGTCCAGTCCCAACGATTCGATTCAGGAGTTACACCCCACATGTCAAACTGGAATATACCCTTGGAAACGGGTGATCCTTTAAAGGTTTCGTAGGGTCCCTGCTCAATAGCCAGGTCCTTGGAGGCCGTCATAGAGGCGAAGTAAATCGTCTCATGAATATCTTTATTGAGCTGTCGCGCTTCGTCTGAATCAAAGGGAAAGCGCATTTTGGCGAAAGTATCAGCCAGGCCCTGTACCCCTATTCCGATAGGACGGTGTCTCATATTGGAGTTTCGCGCCTCCTCAACGGGATAGTAGTTTACATCGATCACCTTGTTAAGGTTTTTGGTCACCACGTATGTGATCTCGTAAAGCTTCTGATGGTCAAAAGATCCATCCTCCACAAACTTAGGCAACGCAATGGATGCCAGGTTACATACAGCCACTTCATCCGGAGAGGTATATTCTATGATTTCAGTACACAGGTTACTGGACCGGATAGTACCGAGATTCTTCTGGTTGGACTTCTTATTGGCTGCGTCCTTGTAAAGGATGTAGGGAGTACCGGTTTCCACCTGCGATTCCAGGACTTCAAACCAGAGTTCCTGCGCTTTTATCTGCTTTCTGTAACGTTCCTCTCTTTCGTACTTGGTATAAAGTTTTTCGAATTCTTCCCCGTATACATCACATAATCCAGGAGCTTCATTAGGGTCGAAAAGGGACCACATTTCATTGGATTGCACCCGTTTCATGAAAAGGTCCGGGATCCACATTGCATAGAAGAGATCCCTTGCGCGCATTTCTTCCTTTCCGTGGTTTTTCTTCAGATCCAGGAAATCGGAAACATCCGCGTGCCATGGTTCCAGGTAGATAGCAAAACTGCCTTTGCGCTTTCCACCACCCTGGTCTACATACCTTGCGGTCATGTCGAAATTTCGTAGCATGGGAACAATACCGTTGGAAACCCCACCGGTACCCTTGATATAACTGCCTTTAGCCCTTACATGGTGGATACTCAATCCTATTCCCCCGGCGCTTTGTGAAATCTTGGCACACTGCTTCAAGGTGTCGTAGATTCCATCAATGCTGTCCTCTTTCATGGTGAGCAAGAAACAGCTACTTAGCTGAGGTTTTGGCGTACCTGCATTGAAAAGGGTAGGAGTCGCATGGGTAAACCACTTGTCAGACATCAGGTTATAAGTCTCGACGGCAGACTCGAGGTCCTCGCCGTGAATACCTATAGCCACCCGCATCAGCATATGCTGGGGTCGCTCAACGATCTGGCCGTCAACCTTCATGAGGTAGGAGCGCTCCAGGGTTTTGAACCCAAAATAATCGTAACTGAAATCCCTGTCATAAATGATCGTACTGTCTAGAAGCGCCGCATTCTTTTTAACGATCGCATAAGTATCCTTAGCAATCAAGGGCGCGTTTTCTTCAGTTTTCGGATCAACATAGGTATATAGCCTTTTCATTGTATTGGAAAAGGACTTGCTGGTCACCTTGTGAAGGTTACTGATTGCAATCCGGGCTGCAAGTTTAGCGTAATCGGGATGGATGGTCGTCATCGAAGCTGCTGTTTCCGCAGCGAGATTATCCAGTTCTACGGTTGTCACCCCATCATAAATTCCATTGATGACTTTTTTAGCGACTTCGATGGGTTCAATAAAGTTAAGGTCCAGGCCATAGCAGAGCTTATCTATTCGGGCGGTGATCTTATCAAATTTTACAGATTCGCGCCGGCCATCTCTTTTGATTACTAACATTTGCTACAGGTTGATTTTGTGGTTAAAATATCATTAAATAGGTACTGGGTGATCTAGAAATCCTCGTCTAGGGAGAACTTGGGTTTGTCCTCATTCGACGTACTGTTCATAACACCTGCTTTCTGGTAGTCACCTACCCTCTTTTCAAAGAAATTGGTCTTGCCCTGGAGAGAGATCATTTCCATGAAATCAAACGGATTTTCAGAATTGTATATTTTTCGTCCAATTAGTTCATTCAATAAACGGTCTGCCACGAACTCTATGTACTCGCACATAAGGTCGGAATTCATGCCGATCAGTTTTACCGGCAGGGAATCAGTCACAAATTCCTTTTCAATTTCGACCGCATCCTTGATCACTTCTACTATGCGCTCTTCCGGTAATTTTTCAATAACATGTTTGGTATATAAATGACATGCAAAATCGCAGTGCAGTCCTTCATCTCTGGAAATAAGCTCATTAGAGAAACTAAGACCCGGCATTAACCCTCGTTTCTTCAACCAGAAAATAGAACAGAAGCTACCCGAGAAGAAAATTCCCTCCACTGCCGCAAAGGCAATAAGCCGCTCCTGGAAGTTACCGTGGTCGATCCATCTCAAGGCCCAGTCAGCTTTCTTTTTTACCGAGTCCATAGTCTCGATGGCATGGAAAAGTTTATCCTTTTCTACGGGATCCTTTACATAGGTATCAATGAGAAGAGAGTAGGTCTCCGAATGGATATTCTCGATGGCAATCTGGAAGCCGTAAAAGAATTTAGCTTCTGTGTATTGAACCTCCGAAACAAAGTGCTCCGCCAGGTTCTCGTTTACTATACCATCACTTGCCGCGAAAAACGCTAATACGTGGGTGATAAAATGCCTTTCCCCGTCATTGAGGTCTTCCCAGTCTCTCAGGTCCTGGCTGAGGTCAATTTCCTCAGCAGTCCAAAAGCTGGCTTCGGCTTTTTTATAAAATTTCCAGATATCATCGTGTTCAATAGGAAATAAAACGAACCTGTCTTTGTTTTCCTGGAGAATTGGTTCGATTGCGGCTCCGTTTTCAGACATAGTAATTCTTCTTTAACAGCGTTAAATGTTCAATTAATGCGGATGTAAGTAGGCCTTATCATCCCGGTATGCATCACTCAGTAAATGGTAAAAACAACTCGAGAGAGTTGGTGTTGTTGGTTGTGGTTTTTTCTGAGCAACGTTCTACAAAGAAAAGAAAATCAGGGTCAAAAATCAAAGCAATGGATAAGCAAAAAAGTAAAAATTCACATTGACAATTTGTGTCTGTTCAGAACCGCTCTCAGGACGAAAAATTGATACATTTTGGATCATAAATAATTACAGAAAGAAGAAAATCATTTAGCGCTGTTTGCAGATGAATATTTTATCTGAAGTATTAATATTTGAAAGTTTGTAAAACTGTTTTAATGAGCTATCTTTGCACTCCATTTTGGAAAAAAGAAGATATAATGTTCGCAATTGTAGATATCGCAGGTAAGCAGATCAAGGTGGAGAAAGATCAGCAGGTTTTTACCCCCCGCCTCGATGCCAAGGAAGGATCAAAAGTGGAATTTGATTCCGTGATGCTTCTTGATGATGATGGAAAAGTGACACTGGGTACCCCGGTGATCAAAAAGGCAAAAGTCAGTGCCAAAGTGATTGAGCACGGCAAGGGCGATAAGGTCATTGTATTTAAAAAGAAAAGAAGGAAAGGCTACAGGGTCAAGAATGGCCACCGACAGTCTTTTACAAAAATAGTTATCGAATCCATTTCTAAATAGCCATGGCACATAAAAAAGGAGCAGGAAGTTCAAGAAACGGAAGAGAGTCGGAAAGTAAACGACTCGGCGTAAAAATTTACGGTGGCCAGTTAGCCATTGCCGGAAACATTATTGTACGTCAGCGCGGTACCAAGCACCATCCCGGCGACAACGTAGGAATGGGCAAGGATCACACCCTGTTTGCTTTAACCGACGGAGTTGTTGAGTTTAAGAAGGGAAGACAAGACCGATCTTACGTTAGCATCCAGCCTAAGGAGTCCTGAACCCCTGGAAAAAGAGGCTGACTCCCAACCCTCAGAATAGCTTGTAATTACTCACCTGGTCAATAAAGGTGGAAATTATTCCCGGCCTGAGGATAATAATAAATACCAATCCGTACAACGCACCCCATAAATGGGCATCGTGATTGATGTTATCCATCTGTCTCCTCGCCATATTTATACTGTAGATTATATATAGCGCTCCCAATATAAATCCGGGGAGACATAGGATGCCAAAAAGGCAAAGGGGGGTTACTGGTGCGATCAGTATAAAGCAGAAAACAAGGGCCGAAACTCCCCCGGAGGCCCCAAGAGAGTTATAGAATTCGTGGTCTTTGTGTTTGATAAAGCTGGGTATACTGCTCACGATTATGGCCGACAGGTATAAAAGGACGTAATAAAGATCTCCACTGGGACCAAAGATGTATTGAAAATACATTTCAACTCCGCTTCCGAGGAAATAGAGCGTAAACATGTTGAAAGCCAGGTGCATCCAGTCCTTATGAATAAACCCTGAAGTCAGAAAACGATAATACTGGCCTGAGTGCCGTGCAAGCCATGGGTTGAATATCCATCTTTTGAGAAGGGTGATATTCGAAAAAGCCCGGATTGAAATAATCCCCGTGATAACAATAATGATCAGTGTGATATTCATATCAGAACTGGAAATATATGAAACTTCTAACTCCACCCTTCATATATTGATAAACTACAAAAATGATAATGATACAGGCGAGGATCTTTAAAAGTACATGAGACCTGATAAACCGGTTTCTCCATTGATCTTTCATTGAATAGGGTAGCCAATGCAGGATAAAGCCAAGGACAAGGGTAATAAAAAATGGATAGGCTGAACTTACTACCGCCGGTACCACGGAAAACGAAAAGTCGTTCCAGATCTGGTACATCATGTCATTGGCAATGGTGATTGTTTCCGATCGGAAAAAGATCCTGGTAAATGTGATAAAAGTGAAGGTGACAGCGATCTTCCAGACATTGACAGTCCAGTGATTCACTTTTTCCCATGGACTGATTTTTCTCCAGAATTTATAAACGACCAACCCGATACCGTTGAGTCCACCCCAGATTACAAAATTCCAGCTCGCACCGTGCCAAAGTCCACCCAATAGCATAGTCACCATAAGGTTGATATTGGTATCGATACTACGCTTCACCCCGGGGAAAATATAGGCCAGGACACTGAAGACAATAATGGCCCCTCCAAAGTAAAAGACCAGGGCCGGCCAGCCGGAAATAAGAACTATGGCAGCCAGGATCACCACCAGGGATATGTAGGTAGCAGCACTGCCCTTCCTGTTTCCTCCCAGAGGAATATACAGGTAGTCCTTTAACCATGTGGACAGTGAAATATGCCATCGTTTCCAGAATTCTCCTACATTTTTAGCCTTGTAAGGTGAATCAAAGTTTTTATTCAATCGGAATCCGAGTAGCAGTGCTATTCCAATGGCGATGTCTGTATACCCGCTGAAATCCGCATAGACCTGCATCGAATAACCCACCACCGCCATGACATTCTCAAAACCTGTCGCTCTAAGGGGATCAGAAAACACAGAATCGACAAAATATACGGCCAGGAAGTCTGCCAGGATCACCTTTTTTGCCAGCCCTTTCAGTATCCAGTACAGCGCGAGGCCGAATTCATATTTCTTGAGCTTGAAATCCCGGTACAACTGGGGTACAAAGTGAGAAGCCCGGACTATGGGACCCATTACAAGTTGCGGGAAGAAAGAAACGTAGAATCCGAAGTCGAGAATGTTTCGTACAGGCCTCAATAAGCCTTTGTAGATGTCCACCGAGTAGCTGATTGTCTGGAAGGTAAAAAAGCTTATACCGATCGGAGGTAGCCATCGTGCTGGATCGTGTGGGTAGGGGGTACCATTGGCCTCGTAGAACCAATGGCCCAGGTGGTTTTCCAATCCAATGGTGGTGCCGAAAACCTGGTTAAAAGAATCGGCAAAAAACCATGCGTACTTAAAATATACGAGTACCGCGAGGTTTACAGAGACGCTGATCGTGACAAAAAGCAGCTTTGACCAGCGGAATTTGGAGTAATAGATTCCAAGGCCCAGGAAATAGTCTACCAGGGTGCTGAATATCAGCAGGTAAAAGAAAAAGCCACTGATCTTGTAATAGAAAAAGATACTTATCAGGAACAGGTATACATTTCTCAGTGCTTTTTTCTTGTAGATAATACTGTACACTGCCAGGATAAAACCGAAAAACAGCCAGAAATACAGGCTGTTAAAAAAGAGCTGCAGGTAATCTTCGTTATGAAAAACGAATATCTTTTCAAGATATCTGATTACTGGCCCGGTATCCATTCTCAGTTAGTATTGGACGATTTAATATGATATTCGTAAGATCGTACGAGTGCACTGAAGAGGAGGTCTCCCACAAGTTGGTAGCCGGCCCGTGTAAAATGGATTTTATCACGCTGGGCAAGACCGAATTGGTCCCACTGTGAAATTGAATCCAAACCTCCCATAATGCTGAATAGGTCCCAGACCGCGGCATTGTGTTTCTCAGCAAGCTCCATCATAGCTTCGCGCACTTCCTTTCCATTTTCATTGGGATATCTCCGTCGGTAATAGCTGTCATTATTCGTTATGAAAACGATATTCAATTCAGGATTTGCGGCTTTCAGCTTTACGATCAACTTATCGTAATTGTCCTTAAAAAACTTCTTGTTAAACCGGGAGGTGTTCGCATCATTGATCCCGATGGCAAACAATACGAGGTCGGGATCAACAGATTGGGTGTGTAGTTCGAGGAGGTCACATCTCAAATAGGCAGGAACGTCTGCGCCGTTCACTCCAATAGCATGATAAGCAAAGCCCGGGTCATCATTTTCAAATTTTAGTCCGAACAAGGTAAAAGATGTTTGCCTTTCAGTTGTCTTGACGAATTTTAATTCTACGGTATCCTTCTCATTCAAAAAACTCAATTCCGTATACCCAAGATCTGGGTAAGATTGAATCGTGTAGGTTGTATCCATAGCTTCGATGGCATACTGACTTGAATCCTGCAAGTGATATACTTTCACGCGGGTAAACGGCTGTCGAATATAATCTTCGTTAAAACTGATCCTGATTGTTGCACCTGGCTGGTAGGTGGTTGCCGACATCCCGGATAATCCCAGCAGGCATGCCTTTCGACGTTCCACGTTTCGACATCCCTCCCAGCTACCGGTGTAACCAACTCGATAATTCACGGGATTGTTCGTCCCGGCAATTTTGAATGGAAACAGAAATCCTCGATAGCTGTTCAGGCCTGGCTGGATAGATTGAAAATGTTTTCTTACCTGCGAGGAGAATACCCCGGCCTGTACATGTGAACCACCCATGTGCATAATGTCCACCTGTCCGGCACCTCCGAATATAATTTCATCGAATTTTTCATAAAGTTCCTCGAAACTACTGCTGTCCCCGGGAAATAACAGCTTGTTCAGATCGTAACGGACAAAGGGGTATTGATCTGTTTCATGCGGATATTCCTGGGAAAAACCGGTCAGACTGAGAAAGAGAATGGGGATTGCCCAAATGATGTGATTGTTAAATTCCCCCTTCCTTATATTCATTATAGTCCTGGATTAAAGCATTGTAGAACATCTGGGCAATCTTTGAGGCACCTTTATGATTGAAATGCACATAATCTTCAATAGCCAGGGGTGGGTTGGCCTCGACCCAGGCCTTCATTGACTGACTTCCCCCCATCGCTTCCATCATATCCCAGTAAACACCTCCCTGGTTAAATACGGCTTGTTTTAATGCATCCCGCACCACAGGCAGTAAGGGATAGGATTGATACTCACCCTTTTCAAAAACTCCCATATCGGAAGGTCCGATAACAATGATTGATACTCCCGGCAACAGTTCTTTGAGAAATTTCAGCTGTCCCTCAAACCAACGGCCATATTGCCGACATTTTGCTTCATTATCCATGTAAGGCATGACATTTCCACCGAATTGAAGTATCAGTAATTCTACATTTTCTCTTTCAAATACAGTATTGAGAATACTGGTGCCCATACGTTTAAATATTGTCCCTGAGCTGCCCCTCATCGCTATATTATCCACAACAACTCCGGAACCTCCCTGCAGGTTTACCGCATAAACGTCCGGGCTATCCCTTCCTTCAAATTCGAGTTTTATTTTTGACGGTGGAGTTGCCAATCTTTCCCTTACCATTTTCACCCCCTCGGTAGGAGCAAATGAGTATTCATTGAGGACCGAATCATCGGTGTAGATCTTAAGGTCAAGGCTGTCTGAGAAATTGCCAAAGGCAGTAAAAAAGCGGCTAAAGACCCGGGTACTCCTGTAAGTAAGATTAGATTTTTCAAACTCCAGCCATGCATGGTTAACTGTTGTGTCAGCAATTGTGACCGAGTCGACAAGTATACTGTCCCTTTCGAGGGGTGTAAACCTGCCAAATGTTGCCAATGGGCCATAATTGGAATGTGTAACCGTGGAATCCACTTGTCCGTACAGGGTGTACCTCTTCCAGTTTTCTGAAGCGGAGTAAACAATGGAAGCAGTTTTCACCAAAGGTGCGGCCGGTAGCATACCGGGGCCTACCCCGCCGAATTTCCCCTGTAATTTAAATCTCAGGTACCCGGTGATTCTGTCTCCTTCAATCTGGGAATCACCATAGTGCATGATCCTAACAGGACCATTGGAAGCTGCACGGTCCAGTTTCCTGAATAGTGGATATAAAATGGATTTATCATCTTCGGGATAATGTAATTGTAGTTGCCAGCGCCTAATACTGTCCCGGATCATAGCCTGACGAACCGAATCCTGTATTCTTACGGCTTCCAACTCGAGGCTGTCGATATCAAAATCGGAATCAATGATTGCGCTGAAGTCCTTTTCGACCACTGTGTCCATTACAAAGAGGTCTGTCAGATTGGGATAATCCAGGGTATAATCATCGGTCAATGCTATTCCTTCCTTTGGATAAATTAAACTGATAAGACCAAGGGAGAGAAACAGGGCCAGAAAAAATCCGAAAATCTGTGAGGGTTTCAATCTACTGTGCCTTTATAATCTTTATCACCTGGCCAGGCTGGATATTGGGTGATATTCCATTGACCTTAAGAATTGTCTCGACATCATTTCCGGGGTGATCTTTAACGATCCCCCACAAGGTATCACCTTCTTTTATGGTGTAGCTAACAAGCTCTTTGCCCTGGAGATTTATTGTGGAAGGTGAACTGCTACTCGCTGTTTTCTTTGTAGAGCTTTTTGCCAGCGCCGGATCGACATAAAGTGTTAATCGTTGCCCAATGTTGATCCTATCCGATCGCAGGTAGTTCCATCTTTTTATATGGGAAACCCTGACCCGGTGTGATTCTGCAATCTTACCCAGGAAATCACCTGATTGAACCCGGTACACTATTTTGGTCTTCCCTTCAGGAATTACAACAGGAGGTCTCTTGGGTATCACCTTTTTCGGAGCTGTCAGTTTGCGTGTCTCATCATACAGGGTTCTTTCCACCTGTGCGACCTGGTAGGTAAATCCATCCGGCACATAAAATTCAACCCCGGATTCATTTGGAGGATAGATAATTTTTCCCCTGAAAGTGGGGTTCATCATCAGCAAGGTCTGTTCGGAAACCTTCAGTTTTTTAGAAAGTAACTCCAGGGATACCTCTTCCGAAATCTCTATTCTTTCCTTGTTTTGCCCGATTAGCAGACCTGGGGGGTTGAGGTCATGTTCCGGATAAAAGTTGACCAGATATACCGAAGCAAAAAACGAGGGAATGATATTCCTGGCATCAATGGGAAGAAATGGAGCAATATCCCAGTAGTTGGTCTTATTACCGGACTTCTTTATCGCTTTGTTCACCAGGGCCTTACTTGTGGCAAATGCCGTTATGGCAAGATTCCAGCTCCTATATTCATCATACAGTGATGCGAGGTAATCCAATGCTGCTGACGTAGCCTTGGCGGGATCTTTTCTTTCATCTGAAAAGGCATTGATTTCAAGACCCTGTTTTATTGCGATATAATAGTTCAATCCCCATATCCCGGTGCCGTTATTGGGGGTTATTGATTGGTTATGCATCCCCGTAAGTGCTATGGGAAGATAGGAGAGCTCGGCTGGCATGTTGCGCACGGACAGCTCGATGAGAATGGCTGAAGCATATATCCTTTCAAGGGATAGAGCTACTTCAAAGTTTTCTTTTTGCCCGGTGGTATAATGCCGGATGTAGCTCAGGACATCCTCGTTCATTTCAATTCTCATGAGGGTCACCATTTCAGAGAATAAGCCATTTACCTTCTCAGTGCTCATCTCCTCTTCTGAATTGGCGAGGTCGGGCGTGCTTTTCAGGATCGGCTTATAGTACTCTGCCAGGTTGGTAAGTGGAGAAAATTCCGGATCACCCTTCGAAAAAGTAATTTGGGTGGATGCAAGGGTAAAAAATAATATGAAAAGACCCTTAAAGCTCATATATACAGATAGTTCGGTATGTTCCTTAATAACAAATATACGTTCAACGGACCACATTTGCCCAATTTGCATCAAAAACCCGTATAGGCCCTCTCAAAATCGACTAACTACATTATAGACAACCGGATTGTTGTATATTTAAACTGTCCCTATTTTACAGGTATGAGTGAAAATATAACCACGTTTGAGAAGCTCCGCCTTAAAATTTTTGACAGTGCTCGCCAAGGTGCATTGTCCGTTGCGGAAACGGTGGCCCAATTGATCAGGGATAACGATCAAAAAGGGAAAAAAACTGTCCTTGGACTTGCGACAGGTAGTTCTCCCAGGGTAGTCTACGAAGAGCTCGTTCGGATGCACCGCGAGGAAGGTCTGAGTTTTGGCAATGTCATTACATTCAACCTGGACGAGTATTTCCCCATGAATCCTGAAGCGATACAGTCCTATGTCAGGTATATGAAGGAAAACCTCTTCGATCATATAGACATTCCTGAAGAAAATACTTTTATCCCTGATGGAACGACCTCCCTTGATCAAATGCAGGAGTATTGTTCGGGGTATGAAAAGTCAATAGAAGAGCTGGGAGGAATAGATCTTCAGATCCTTGGGCTTGGAAGGACAGGTCATATTGGATTTAACGAACCGGGATCTACCGATCGAACGGTCACACGGTTGGTCACACTGGACCGGATCACCCGCTCCGATGCTGCTGAGGCTTTCGGCGGGGAACAGAATGTTCCAAGAAGGGCGATTACCATGGGTGTAGGTACTATCCTGAAAGCCAGGAAGATTGTGCTAATGGCCTGGGGTAATAACAAGGCTCCCACAGTCAAACAAATGCTTGAAGGCCCAGTCACTGACGTATTGCCTGCCTCTTACCTGCAATCGCATCCAAATGCCACCGTAGTACTTGACAAGGATGCCGCCGAGCGCCTGACCCGCTTCAATGAGCCTTGGCTGGTTCAGTCATGTACCTGGGACGATAACCTGGTCAAGAAAGCCATTATATGGTTAAGTGGTCAGGTTGGGAAACCCATCCTGAAACTGGTGGAGCAGGATTATATCGAACATGGACTGAGTGAATTGCTCACCGAGCAAGGCCCTGCTTACCTTATTAATATCCGTGTGTTCAATATGTTGCAGCACACAATTACAGGTTGGCCCGGTGGAAAGCCAAATGCTGATGATTCTCAAAGACCCGAACGTAAAGATCCCCCGGCTAAAAGGGTTCTCATTTTCAGCCCTCACCCGGATGATGATGTTATTTCCATGGGAGCTACACTCATGCGGCTTGTTGAACAAGGGCACGAAGTTCACGTCGCCTACCAGGTTTCAGGAAACATTGCGGTTGCGGATGAGGATGCGCTCAGGTATGCAGAATTCTTGAAAGATGTCAGTAGGGAACATGATACCGAGACCGTAACGGATTTCCAGAAAATTCTTGAATTCATCAAAGACCGTACAGAAGGTGATATAGATATTCCGGAATTAAGAATGATCAAAGGGTTAATCAGGCGTGGAGAGGCTAAATCAGCTGCAAGGTATTGCGGCTTGAAACCGGAAAAAGTTTATTTCCTCGATTTACCATTTTATGAAACGGGAAGAGTTATCAAAAAGCCCCTGGGTGAAGATGATATTGAGAGAGTTTCCAGGATCATAGAAGAGATCAAACCACACCAGATATATGCAGCCGGAGATTTGGCTGACCCTCACGGTACTCACAGGGTTTGTCTTGAATCCGTTATGCAAGCCGTAATGAAGCTGAAAGATAAACCCTTTATGAAGGATTGTTGGGTATGGTTGTACCGTGGAGCATGGCTGGAATGGGAGGTTTATGAGATCGAAATGGCGGTTCCTGTTAGCCCTGAAGAGTTGCTGAGAAAACGCCTGGCCATATTTAAACATCAGTCACAAAAGGATGGTGCAGTATTTCCGGGTACGGATGAACGGGAATTCTGGCAGAGGGCTGAACAGCGAAACCAGGAAACAGCAGCGCGATACGATGAATTGGGGTTAGCTGAATATGAGGCGATGGAAGCATTTGTCAGATGGAAATTTCAAGAGCTTGAGTAGAATTCTATGTTTTTTCCTGGTGATATTCGCGCTGGCATGTATGCCGGATGTCCTTCCATTGAAACACGAAATGCGTGGGGTATGGGTGGCAACCGTTAAAAATATCGATTGGCCAGGTCAACCTGAATTCAGAACTGAAGAACTCAAGGACGAATTCCGGAAGATAGCTTCCTTTCATCAGTTAAATGGATTTAATGCCCTGTTTGTCCAGGTGAGACCTGCTGCCGACGCGATGTATCCCTCTGAGACCGAACCCTGGTCAGAATGGCTGACTGGTGAGCAGGGATTACCCCCCGAACCTCGTTTTGATCCGCTGCACTTTATGATCGAAGAATCCCATAATAGGGGGATGGAGTTTCATGCATGGTTCAACCCCTACAGGGCAGTGGTGGATTTCAAAACCAACACAACTTCTCTCAATCACATTTCCCGTTTGCGACCGGGTTGGTTTCTCGAGTACGGAGATAACCTGTATTTTGACCCGGGAATTCCTGAAGTGAGGGAATACCTCGTTCAGGTAATCGGCGAGGTTGTGAGAAATTACCCCGTCGATGCTATTCACTTTGACGACTATTTTTATCCCTACCAGATAGCCGGCCTTGAGTTCCCTGACAGCGTAAGTTTCAAGCAATATGGACGTGACTATCGAACAGTAGAAGACTGGAGACGGGACAATGTGAATAAACTGATAAGGGAACTGGGAACGGAAATCAAGTCAATAAACCCAAAGACCCGATTTGGGATTTCGCCCTTTGGAGTGTGGCGAAATTATGAGGATGACTCTACCGGATCAAAATCAAGGGCAGGTCAGACCAACTATGATCATCTTTTTGCCGATATCAGGTTGTGGCTTAAGAATGAATGGATCGACTATGTCGTACCACAGATATATTGGCATATGGGATTTGAACTGGCTGATTATTCTACTCTTGTAGACTGGTGGGTTGATAATTCATTCGGAAGACACCTTTACATCGGCCAGGGAGCCTACCGGATAGGTTCGGATAGAGCAGAAGAATGGCTGGATCCCTCTGAAATGCCAAAACACTTAAGGTATAATGAACAATACCCAGAGATAGATGGTAATGTTTTTTTCAGCAGCAGGTCTTTTTTTTCAAACCCGCTGGGCTATACAGATTCCTTGAGGACATCCAGATTTCGATACCCAGCCCTGGTACCTCCTATGCCCTGGCTCGATGATGAAGCACCCACTCCTCCTGTTGTTACGAGAATTGAATCAGAAAACAGATCGGTTTACATTGAATGGAGTATTCCAGAAAGGGAAAAGAGGGGATATACTCTCATTTACCGACAGCGGGGAGATGCCCCTGTCAATAAGGAAGATCCCAGGAATATTATCGCAAAACTCAGGTATCCAATTACCACATTTCGCGATATAGAGTTGCCCAAAAAAGGCAAATACAGCTATGCTCTCAGTGCCGTGGATGGGAATAATAATGAGAGCAACGGTGGTGAATCCCATATTGTAAAAGTCAAATAATAGCGATTAATTGTCCTTATGTATTTAAACCGGGTATTTACTCTTTTATTGATCTTTGCGGGGTTCTTTAACTCCCGCGGACAGGACATATTTGAGGCAGAGAGGGGAAGGGTTTGGGTGGATTCTGTATCACAGGGACTGACTTTGGAAGAAAAGGTCTCCCAGCTGATCTTCATTCGCGCTGCCCATTATTCCGATTCTGTCAAAGCTGACAGTTTGAGACAACTCATCAAGGACTTACGCCCCGGCGGCCTGACATTCTTTGCGGGAACTCCACATGATCAGGTACTTACCATCAATCAATTACAAGCTGCTTCGAAAGTCCCAATGCTGATATCAATTGATGCGGAATGGGGATTGGCCATGAGGCTGGATAGCACTATTCAGTTCCCATATGCGATGGCACTTGGAGCTGTAGGAGACAATGATCTGATCTTCCAAATGGGTAAGGAAATTGCCCGCGAATGCCGAAGAATGGGTATTCACATGAATTTTGCTCCCGTGGCTGATGTAAACATTAATCCAAAAAACCCGGTGATCAACTATCGCTCTTTTGGGGAATCACCCCAAGCGGTTGCCATGAAAGCGGTTTCCTATGCACTAGGTCTGCAGGCAGGGGGAGTTTTACCAACGGCCAAACATTTTCCAGGGCATGGAGATACCGAAACTGATTCCCATCTCGAACTGCCCCAATTGAACTTTGACCGCGAACGACTCGATTCCGTGGAGCTTTATCCCTTTAGGAAGCTCATTGAGAAAGGAGTTTCGGGAATAATGACAGCCCATTTAAGTATTCCCGGCATGACAGACGGGAAAGATTTACCCGCCACTCTGAGCTCCTCAATTATTACTGGGCTACTTAGGGATGAATTGAATTTCCATGGATTATTGGTTACCGATGCGCTTGAAATGAAGGGAATAACACGTTATTTCAAGGATGGAGCTGCCGCAGTAGAAAGTTTTAAAGCGGGAAATGATATTATTCTCCTGCCCGGTGATGTAGAGGAGGCCAGGAGAGAATTGTTAGCTGCTTTCAGGTCCGGCATTCTGTCGGTCGAAGATCTCGATCGTAGGCTAAAAAAAGTACTGTTCCTGAAATTCCAGATGGGCCTTGATAAATACACCCCGGTCAAAATGGAAAATCTTACTGAAGAATTGAACAGTACCGAGGCAATGCTCCTTAACAGGAAGTTAGTGGAGTCCTCCTTGACCCTGATACGGGATGAGAATGGACTCATTCCCTCCATGAACCTTCAGGAAAATACTTTTGCCAGTATATCGGTAGGACGGGATCCCACGTCGATCTTCCAGGAAAGGTTGGATGACTACACAAAAGTTGACCACTTTAACCTTGGTAGGAATGCTACGGATGAGGATGTGGATGATTTATTGAAGCAGCTCGTCAAATACGACCGATTGATCGTCGGCTTGCACGATCGGTTTAAAAGGCCACTGAACCAGGTAATTTATTCAGAACCGGTCTTTCGCTTTCTCAAGAGTTTAGATAGTAACAAAACCATCTGGGTATCATTTAGAAACCCCTACACTTTATCAGAGCTTCCTTTCGAACAACTTAAGACGGTAATCACTACATATTTTGACAGCGAGCTCACGGAGGACTTGGCTGCCCAGGCAGTATTTGGGGGAATCGGTTTGCAGGGACACCTCCCCGTATCTGTAGGTGCTTCCGAAGCAGGCGATGGAATTGGGACTAAAGGTGGAACAAGACTGAAATACACCATTCCCGAAGAGCTTGGGATAAGATCAGATTCACTGACCTCACGAATAGACAGGATAGTTTCTCTGGGCCTGGATTCTGCGGCCTATCCTGGCGCACAGGTTCTCATTGCAAAGGACGGAAAAGTGTTCTATCACAAAACTTACGGGTATCACACCTATGACAAAATTCGCCAGGTGAAAAAAGATGACATTTATGATTTTGCCTCAGTTACTAAGATCACCGGGCCATTGCCCGGACTGATGCTACTTCACGACCAGGGTAAATTCAGCCTTGATGCTACTTTAAGTGACTATGTGCCTGAGATGCGTTGGTCAAATAAAAAGAATTTGCGCTGGCGTAACATACTTTCACATCATGCCCGGCTAAAGGCATGGATCCCCTATTGGACGACTGCCATTAGAAAGAACGGAAAGTATAAAAGGAACACACTGACAACAGTACCGGATGATGATTATCCAATTGAACTCAAGGGAGGTCTATACCTGCATAAAGATTATAAGAAGAAGATATACAGGATGATCAAAAAGTCACCACTAAATGAAAAAGGCGGGTTTCTATATTCGGGATTGAGTTTCTATCTCTATCCGAGGCTTATCGAGGAGAAAACCGGGGAACGCTATGAGGATTTCCTGAAAGGGAATATATACAAGAAGATTGGTGCCCATTCGCTCACCTACAATCCTTCGAGATTTTACGATCTCGACCGGCTGGTGCCTACTGAAAGGGATACCTTCTTTAGAAAAATGCAAATCCATGGAGTGGTACATGATGAAGGCGCAGCAATGATGGATGGCGTATCCGGAAATGCCGGCCTTTTCGGGACCGCCAATGATCTGGCAAAACTAATGCAGATGTATTTGAATATGGGAAGCTTTGGAGGGGAACAGATCATCTCCTTCCAAACTTTGAGAAAATTCACCGGCTGCCAGTATTGTGAGGAAGGGAATCACCGGGGCCTGGGGTTTGACAAACCCCTGCTTGAAAATCGTGAGAACGGAACTCCTGCACCATCTGCGAGCTACAGCAGCTTCGGGCATTCCGGCTACACGGGGACCTTTACATGGGCTGACCCGGAAACGGGTATACTTTTCGTCTTTTTTTCAAATAGGGTTTATCCAACAAGGTTAAACAGAAAGCTATACACCCTTAACATAAGGCCACAAATTCATCAAGTGGTTTATGATATGCTCAATATCCGTTAGCGGTTCAACAGGGGTTCAAGTAGCCTGAGATTTTCTTCATATGCCGTCTCAAATTTCTGGGCTGCGTCCTCCTGTCCATATTGAAGAAGTGTCCTTTGAAGGGCCGCCAGAATGGTCATATTCCTTTGCAGGTTATAACTCCTGGGTCCATATCCACGGTCAATATCATATTGGATCTCCTCAATGATCCTGTCTCCATAGGTGTTGGCCATATCAAGGGCGAGTTCACTTTCTTCCACTTCGAGTAAGTAGCCTACGGTGGCAAATGTACTTACGTCATAAGGAATGGATTCATCGGGAACAGTCTCCAGGGAGTAGAGAAGTGCCTGGCGTGCCTTATCTTTTTTCCCTTCATCCAGCAATGCCTCCACCAGTGTATTGAAAGTTAGCCGAAGATTCCGTGCAAAATCGCGATAATCCTGGTTGTAGTAAACACCGGGGTCATCCAGACCACGATAATGAAAATTCTGACCGGGATCATCGTTCAACCTCATCATTTTATTGAACATCTTCTCAGTGTCCACAAGGTCCATGTTCGGATTTGGATTCCTTACGGGAAGTATCCGGTAGGCATTTCCTTCCTGGACCAGGTAGGGATCCAGATTGAGATTGATTTGCTGACGGGAAGTATTATTGAGGTATATCGGGCGCTCCCAATCATTCGTATAGAGAAGATCCAATAACAACAAATCCTTTTTCTCTAGTGCGTTGCCCTTTAGGCTGAAGACCATCTGGTCTACGACGAGGCTGTCCAAACCTTCAGGAATAATCCCCATTGAGAGTACTTTTTCCCTGTTGACAGGAATATTGAAAGTCTTACCCGGGACAATATTTGTTGACCCGTAAGACTGGCTAAGATTGGGGTTATTTTCCTTAATTAATTTCAAGTAACTCCCCACGTTGATCGAAGTAATTCCACGGTCTTCATAGATCAGGTAATCATTCAGTCCTCCCTGTTTGTAGTTTGCCTGCGTGAGTGTGAGGGGGAATGGTTCTGATTCATACATCTGTTGTCTCATCTGGCTGATATACCAGTCGGTATTCGAGTAACTCAGCACTATAGCTCTAATGTCGGTCCTGAAGCCCTCTACTTCCTGCACGTACCAAAGCGGGAAGGTATCATTATCCCCACCTGTCATGAGAATTGCATTTGGTGCGCATGAGGCCAGGAAGTTCTTTGCGGAATCCACTGAGAAAAAGCGGTCCCTCCGGTTGTGGTCATCCCAATTCTCCGCGAGCATAATTCCCGGGGTGAGTACGCAGAAGATGGTCGTGATCGCAAGTGCCAGCTTCTGATTCTTGATGAACATTCCGAGAAAATCAAAAAGGGCAATTACAGCCAAGCCGATCCAAATAGAAAAGGCATAGAAAGAACCTGCATAAATATAATCCCTCTCACGGGGTTCCGTCGGCGGACCGTTCAAATAGAGTATTAACGCTATACCGAGCAGAAAAAACAACATTCCGATCACAGCCGCATTCTTCTTATCGATCAAGGCCTGGTAAAAGAGGCCCATAAGCCCGAGCAGCAGTGGTAGCATGAAATAATTATTTCGTCCCTTGTTCTCAGCAAGGCTAGAAGGGACCTTTTCAAATTCGTCAAATGGGGTGAGCGTACCCGCATCCTTAATATCACTTTCACGGCCAACAAAATTCCATAGAAAATATCGGAAGTACATATGCCCCAATTGGTGCTTGAAGAGATAATATATATTATCTGAAAATGTAGGATTTTCTCCTTCTGATAAGCCCAGGATCTGTCTGTATCGTTGTTGATGGGAAGGATCAGTACTGTAGATTCGAGGGAAAATGGTGGTCTTATCATAAACATAAGAAAGCTTTCGTTCTGCTATCTCATAACCGTTTTCCTCCTTGGTATAGACTGCCGAACCTTCCTTGGTATCTATTGGCCTGGAATTAAAGTATTGGCCATGGAAAAGAGGCCTGCTTCCATATTGTTCCCTCTTCAAAAATTTCACAAAGCTCATTACATCCTCGGGATTATTTTCGTCGATAGGTGGGTCAAAGTTGGAACGGATTACAACCACGGTATAGGAAGAATACCCTATCAGGACAAAAGCAAGACCCAATAAAAAGGTATTTGCCAGTACCTTTCCGTTTTTCTGGGTGTAGTAGATACCAAAAACGATAGCAGCCAAAAGAAGAATGAAAAAGAACAGCGCCCCGGACCCGAATGGAAGTCCGAATGTATTGACAAATGTCACCTCAAAGACAGAGGCAACAGATGGGAGGCCCGGGATAATAATATTATTTATTAAAATGATAATACCTCCACTGATTGCCAGGGTAGCTAATATGCCCATCCTGCTTACCTGGTATTTTTTGAAATAGTAGATCAATCCCAGTGCCGGAATGGTTACCAGATTGAGGAGGTGAACCCCAATGCTTAGCCCCATCATATAAGCAATAAAGATAATCCAGCGATTAGCCCTTGCTTCATCCTCGATGAGATCCCATTTCATTATGGCCCAGACTACCAGAGCTGTAAAGAGCGATGACATCGCATAAACCTCCGCCTCTACCGCTGAAAACCAGAATGTATCCGACCAGGTATAAGCCAGGGCTCCAATGGCCCCGGAGATAATCAAGGTCCATTGCTGAAGTGGAGTGAGTTCTTCTAGCATTTTATTACCCATCATTTTTCGACCGAACATCACTATGGTCCAGAAGAGGAATAAAATGGTGAATCCACTACTGAGAACACTGGCCATATTGATCCAAAAAGCCACGCGCTCCACATCTCCTAAGGCAAGAAATGAGAACATCCGACCTATAATCATAAAGAATGGAGCTCCCGGAGGATGGGATACCATAAGTTTGAAGGATACGGCGATGAACTCCCCGCAGTCCCAGAAACTGGCGGTTTCTTCCACGGTAAAAATATAGGTGAGGGTGGCTATTGCGAAAATTGCCCAACCAGAAATATTATTAAGTTTTTGGAACTTCATCTGCTCTCTCTCTTGCTTGAAATGTGAACGTGCAAAAATAGAAAATTATTGGTCAAGGCTGCCCATTTTCGGTTTCTAGTTGTTGACTGCGGAATAAAACCACAGCCAGATCAGGAAAAACAGCACATAACTACTAAAAACAATTGCAAAGGCAATTTTAATCCTTTTACGAGCAGCATAGTGAATCAGTTGTACGAGGAAAAACCAATAGGCAACCTCAAATACATTTAGTGCTTTGAGCGGATAGTGATATTGATCTCCCACCTCGCGGTAATCAACAAAATTCATTAGAGAAAGCGGATAAAATGCCCGAATCGTATAATAATTGGCGTCTGTCTCGACAAACATGAACCATGCAATTTTAAGGGCCTCGGGGATTAAGAATACCGTCTCAGCCACAATAACCAGCCCGAAAATTCTTGCGTAGGTCAACTTATACCCGAACAGGAAACTGCCAATCCAGAGGACGAAACTTATTACAGTAAACTTCCAAAGGTAAACAGCCGGGATGGTCAGATATTGAAGGGCGCTGACAAGATCAAAATAGCCCAAATTACCGCTCTCTTCAAGGATAATAAAGGCGGTAGTCTCATATTCTACGAAAGCTTTTTTTGCAAACAATAATAATAGGGTCATTGCGCACAAAAAGAGGAAATAAAGCGTTTTGTTTGTATCGTGAAGGCTTTTGATCAACTCTCGGTCATTAAATTTGTTAAAGGACTAAAGATATATGGCCCAAAAATTGAAACTAAGTAAATTGATATAACAATTGAGGTGGATAGTGACGATAGGTATATTATTGGGGGCACTGGCTGGAAGGGCACAGGAGCCTGATACTACAATTATCCTCATTGAGGACATGAACGTCCAGATTGAAGCCACACACGGACTGAACGCGATGTACAATTTTCAGTTCGATGTGGCTGAAAACCAATATCGTTACCTCAAGCAGAAATTCACATGGCACCCGCTGCCCTACTTTCTCCTCGGTCTCAATGAATGGTGGAAAATAATGCCCAACCTGAAGAATACTTCACATGATGAAGTTTTTCTCTCTTATATGGATACGGTGATCACCATTTCTGAACGGCTCCTTGAGAAACCGGAGCACCGAATTGAGGCGGCTTTTTTCCTTTCGGCAGCTAATGGTTTTAAGGGTCGACTTTATTCTGACGAGAACCGGAAAAAATGGGGAAAAGCCACGGGGGTGGGGAAAGATGCTTTAGACTATCTTAAAATCAGCAAGGAAAAACCTAATCTTAGCCCTGAGCTTTTGTTTGGAGATGCTCTTTACAACTATTTTTCTCACTGGATTCCTGAAAATTACCCAATTCTTAAGCCCGTGATGCTTCTTTTTCCCAAGGGGGACAAGGACCTGGGAATTGAACAACTGGAGAAGGTTTCATTCAACGCATTTTACACAAGGACTGAAGCCATGGTATGGCTTATGAGGATATTGCACAGTTATGAGAATGATCCCAAGCGTGCATTTTACATCGGAGAATATCTTCACGATACCTACCCGGACAATCCATATTTCCATAGGTATTATGCGAGATTGCTCTATTCAAGTGGCAGGTATACCGATGCCATGAATGAGTCGGAAGAGATTATTGAGCGAATTACAAATGGACAAACGGGCTATGAAGCTACCAGCGGGAGATATGCTGCATTTTTTCTCGGTCATATCAATCAGATGAAGAGAAACTTTGACGAGGCCATTGAGTTTTACGATCTCGCCATCGAGTTTGCTAAATCTATTGAGGCTGACGATACGGGATATTACTATTATTCTATTTTGAACAGCGGGAATATCTATGCCAGGCTGGGTGAGGAGGATAAGGCTAGAGAAAAATACAAACTCGTCAAGAAAGTTACTCCCCGTAAACATCCTGCAAACAGGGCAGCAAGGGATAAGCTAAAAGATTTATAAATTTGGTCCATGACTGAAAGGGATCTGATAATTACCCCACTGTTGCTGGTATTTGTGTTTTTTATCGCTTACCTGATCAGGCCGTTTCTTACAACTTCAAAAACCAGGAGATACTTCATACCCGCGCTGACCTTCAAAATCATTGGAGCCCTTGCGGTTGGGATCATCTACCAGTTCTACTACCAGGGGGGAGATACATTCACATACTTTACCTTGGGAAGTTCTCATATCTGGGAAGCTTTTCTCGATTCACCCTGGAAGGCAATATCCCTGATTATCGGCCCCGATGAATATTCTGCGACCACCTATGAATATGCCTCCAGAATCTACACGTTTGGCGATAAGCATTCCTACTTTGTTGTCCGTTTAGCCGGATTTCTGGGTATAATTACCCTCAATACCTATTCTGCCATAGCGGTGCTATTTGCCGTCCTGAGTTTTACGGGAGTTTGGAGTATGTATGTGAGCCTTTTGAAACTGTATCCTCGAATTAACTTCTGGCTGGCGGTTTCTATCCTATTCGTTCCAAGTGTTGTATTCTGGGGAAGCGGACTATTGAAAGATACTCTGACTATAGGTGCCCTGGGCTGGCTAACCTGGGGGATTATCCACCTGGTGGTATTGAGAACGAAATATTTCAAATCCGTGATCGCCATATTAATAGCCTCGTATGTAATCTATATTATTAAGATCTACATATTGCTATGCCTGCTTCCTGCCCTTTTGTTCTGGGTAATGCTTTTCTACCTCAGGAAAGTCCGGTCAGTGGCTTATAGGTTGATGACTTTCCCCATTGCAATTGCTATCGTAATTGTATCAGGCTATTTTCTTGTTCTTAATATCGGGGAAACTTCTCACCGGTATTCCATCGATAAACTCAACTACACCGCTGAAGCCACGGCCAAATGGAATTATTATGTAAGCCAACAGGAAGGGGGCTCCGGTTACACCCTTGGCAGCTCTAATGATTTCACTACGTTCGGGATGATCCAACGATCTCCAGAAGCCGTATGGGTCGCGCTTTTCAGGCCCTATATCTGGGAGGCTGATAACCTAATGATGTTCCTTTCAGGTTTTGAAAATTTCCTTCTATTGCTCCTCACGCTTTACGTATTTGTCAGAGTAAAACCAGGTAAAGTGATTTCGAGAGTGGTTGATGACCCCTATGTCTTTTTCAGCTTGCTGTTTGTCATCACCTTTGCATTTGCAATTGGAATATCAACCTATAATTTCGGAGCGCTCGTCAGGTACAAGATTCCCATTTTTCCCTTCTTGTTGAGCTCACTATTTATCCTGATGTCCCGGAGAAAGACAGGATTTGATCATGTCAAGAAATGAACTTTGCTGAGATTTCCTTGAATACCTCTCGAGGATGGTTGCCCTTGCGTTTACCCTGATCTGTTCCCTATCAATGTTGTCATTAGTTAAATTAATCATGCATTCTCTCAGCCGGTTCTCGTCCTTTAAGAAGAATCCGTTGACACCTTCTTCAATAATTTCATTATTTACTCCGACAGGGGAACCTATGGCGATAATGCCTGTAGACATGTATTGAATAATTTTAAACCCGCA
>JAHEKQ010000122.1 GCA_024638265.1 Flammeovirgaceae bacterium | reverse complement strand
CCTGTATCCGCTATCCGGTATCCGCTATCCGCAATCCGCAATCCGCAATCCGGTATCCGCTATCCGCTATCCGGTATCCGCTATCCGCTATCCTGTATCCGGTATCCGGTATCCTGCCTCTGCCTCTGCCTCTGCCTCTGCCTCCTGCTACTCATATAATTGTGACAAGTCAGGATTGGTCCCCAAAACAGTAATTATATCAAAATCAGGTGTAAGTCTTTCCCCGGTTTTTCCCTTATCGGGAAAGTCGATTTTATTAATCACATAGCGCATGGCTTCAAGCCTGGCTTTGTCCTTTTCGTTCCCCTTGATAACAATCCATGGGCTTTTATCTGAAGAGGTTCGCTCAAACATGAGTTTCTTGTAATGCGTATAATCATCCCACTTCTGTTGAGCCACCGAATCCACGGTACTCAATTTCCACTGCTGGAGTGGATTGGTTTTTCGCTCCTCCAGCCGTCTCCTTTGTTCGGTAATGTCGATAGAGAACCAGAACTTGATCAGGGTGATTCCGTCCCGGATCATCATTTCCTCCAGTATGGTCACCTGTTCCATAAATTCTTCATAATCGTCATCAGAGCAAAAGCGCATGACGGGTTCAACCACGGCCCTATTGTACCAGCTACGGTCAAAAAATGCGATCTCACCGGGATTGGGAAGCTGCTCGAAATAACGCTGGAAATACCACTGTCCTCTCTGGACATCATTGGGTTTGGGCAATGCAACGATCCTGTAACCGCGGGGGTTCAGGAATCGTACAAAGCGCATGATTGCACCCCCTTTCCCGGCTGTATCACGCCCTTCAAATATGATGAGTAGCCTTTTATTTTCTTCCTGGATCCATCGTTGTAAACTGACCAACTCGGTCTGGAGGTTAATGAATTCAGGATTATTTTCAAGCGAAAGGAATTCCATAGAAATAGTCGGATTAGGTGATCCCCCAATATAGTACGGCCGCCCCCTCTGGGGCAAGTGACCGGGAAATTTTATCCCCTTATTATTTCTTTTTGGTCGTTAGCCGGAAAGGGAAATACAATGGACAAAATCCGACAAGGCTGGTGAGTAGAAATATGGCTGCAAGTGCTAGTAAAACAATGCCAAGGGTTCCGGTAATGACATTGGTGAGATAAAGTACTGCAAAAACTACGGCGATTATCACCCGGATAATCCTGTCGTAACGTCCCATATTGAGTTTCATATTTGGTTATTTGGTTAAGGTCATGACCACGTAAACTATACCGTAAATAATTGCAAAACAGAGAATGCAAACCAGGATGAGCTTCATGATCTTATTCACGATGCAAATGTAGTGATGGGGTTCTTGGGAAATGGTGACATAAATCACTTTTGGGTAGGGTGGGTAGACGCGTAGACGTGTGGACGTGTTGTTCATCAAAACTAATATTTGATTTTCATCCTAATACCTCTCCCCGTCTTGCTTTGCAAGACACCCCTCTCCATTCAAAATGAACGGAGAGGGGATAATACTTCCCGTTAACTCTTTATAAACTCTGAAACTAGTGAACTTCTGTCAGCAAGAGGCCTGCCAAAGGCAGACAGCTGATCGGCTTCTGTCCCAAACCACTCAACCACGTAATCACTCAACCACTCAACCACTCAACCACTCAACCACTTAACTACTTAACTACTTAACTACTTAACTACTTAACTACATAACCACTTAACCACTTAACCACTTAACCTCCGAACCTCCGAACCCCTGAACCCCCCATGAACCTTCGTCCCTTGAACCCTTGAACCTCACAACATTTTACTAAATTGCGCCTTGATATATGAAAGAATTTGAATACCTGTCGGAGCTGAATGATGCGCAGCGTGAGGGAGTGGAAAATATCGAAGGCCCCTCGATGATAATAGCAGGTGCCGGGTCCGGAAAAACCCGGGTGTTGACCTATAGGATTGCCCACCTGATCCGTGCTTACGATGTAGATCCATTTCACATCCTGGCCCTGACCTTTACCAACAAGGCGGCCCGTGAAATGCGTGAGCGGATCGAGCGTGTAGTGGGGGTGGATGCCAGGAGCCTGTGGATGGGTACCTTCCACTCGGTTTTTGCCCGTATCCTGCGCTCGGAAGCAGAAAAAATACACTACCCCAGGAACTTTACCATCTACGATACCGACGATTCGCGCAACCTGATAAAGATTATCGTCAAGGAGATGAACCTGGATGATAAAACCTATAAGGCAAGTACGGTACACAACAGGATATCTGCAGCCAAAAACCGTTTGATCGGATATAAGGAATACAATAGTAACCCGGTATTTATGGCAGAAGATGCCGAGAGCATGAAGCCTCAGCTGGGAACTATCTATAAGACCTACCAGGAACGACTTTTCAGGTCGGGATCCATGGACTTCGATGACCTCTTATTTAATACCAATATATTGCTGACTGAACACCCGGACGTTCTTCTGAAGTATCAGCATCGTTTTCGCTATGTTTTGGTTGATGAGTTCCAGGATACCAACCATTCCCAATACCTCATTACCAGGAAGCTCTCTGCCGTTCATCAGAATATCTCAGTTGTAGGGGATGATGCTCAGAGCATATACGCTTTCCGTGGGGCTGACATACAAAATATCCTCAATTTCGAGCGGGATTATCCAGATCTCAAAGTTTACAAGCTTGAACAGAACTACCGTTCCACGAAGACCATAGTCAATGCCGCCAATTCAGTCATCTTGAAGAACAAGGCACAGCTGAGAAAAAACGTATGGACTGATAACCACGATGGTTCGCTGATCGAACTCCTCCGTGCGAATTCCGATTCCGAGGAAGGGAAGTTGATCGCTTCGAGCATTTTCGAGGAAAGGATGAATCACCAGGCGTCCAATAACGAGTTTGCCATTCTATACCGGACCAATAGCCAGTCCAGGGCCATTGAAGAAGCCCTCCGGAGGAGGAATATCAAATATAAGATCATTGGTGGCCTTAGCTTTTATCAACGCAGGGAAATCAAGGACCTCCTGGCATACATGAAGTTTACGGTTAACCCCAATGATGAACAGGCATTCAGAAGGATCATTAACCTGCCCAAAAGGGGAATAGGACCCACGACAGTCGATAAAATCATCCTCGCTGCTTATGACCATGACATTACCATCACAGAGGTAATTAACAATGCCCAGATGTTCCTGCCGGGAAGGGCAGCAATGGCAGTAGGAAATTTTGCCCAGATGATCGAGATATTCCGCAAAACCATGGCCGAAGAGGATGCTTATAACACGGCGGTTGAAATTGCAAAACGTTCCGGATTGCTTACCGAATTATACAACGACAAGAGCCTGGAGGGGGTCAGCCGTTATGAAAATGCCCAGGAACTCCTCAATGCCATCAAGGAATTTGTTGATGACGATGAACTGGAGAGGGAGAAAGACATGGCCGGATTCCTGCAGGAGGTTGCTTTGCTCACAGGTGTTGATTCCGATTCGGATGATGACAATGATAAAGTCACCCTGATGACCATCCATATGGCAAAGGGCCTGGAATTCAACTATATCTATATTTCCGGACTCGAAGAAGACCTGTTTCCCAGCCAGCTCATGTTGAGCAGCAGGGCAGACCTTGAAGAGGAGAGGAGACTGTTCTATGTGGCTATTACCAGGGCCAAGGAGAAGCTGTTTATGAGCTACGCTCAGACTCGTTATCGCTATGGCAGACTGAAACACTGCGAGCCAAGTCGCTTCCTCGATGAGGTGGACCCCCAATTCATCAAGATCAACCAGCGGTATTCCAGCAGTTTTGTACCACCGGCATACCAGACAAATTACGCCAAGAACCTGGTTGATGGAATAAGGAAGGAAAAGAAGAATCAACCGCTTAAGAGGACAAATTATCGTCCCCCGGAAGATTTCACACCTTCGGATACAAGCGGACTTTCTGCAGGGATGAAGGTAGAGCATCCCAAATTCGGGTACGGAAAGGTCACGAACATCGACGAATCGGGTCCAAACCGCAAGGCCAAGGTGTATTTTGACGACTTTGGCGAGAAAACATTATTGCTTAGCTTTGCGAAGCTTAGAATTCACACTAATTAGTTCTTATGGATTATAATACCAGCCGTGAACACCTGATTCTCAGGGAATACGGACGAAACGTTCAGAATATTATCAACTTCATCAATTCGGAAACTGACAAGGAAAAGCGGTCAAAGCTCGCGGAATCTTTGGTTCAATTAATGAAGCAGATTACTCCTCACCGGAAGGAGCAAATGGAGACTGACCAGAAGTACTGGGATGATATGCATATCATTTCTGACTTCTCCCTGGATGTGGATAGTCCATTTGAAATTCCGGATAAAGAACTAATCAACCGCCGTCCGGACCCACTGCCATATATGAGTAACAGACTCAGGTACCGTCACTATGGAAGAAATATAGAACTCCTGATTCTTGAAGCAATTAAGAAAGAAGACCCCCAGGAAAGGGAAAATGCCGTTATATACATCGGGAAGTTGATGAAGAGTTTTTATTCCACCTGGAATAATGAAATGATCGATGATGCCATAATACTGAAGGATATTAAATCTATCTCGGGAGGCGAGCTTGATATTGACCTGGATAAGGTGAAGGAGGAGAATCTCTTCGAGAAATTGTATAAGAATAAAAAGAAGCCGAGACCCGGCGGTTCGGGTAAACCACAAAAATCAGGGAGGAAAGGCGGAAAGCGCAGAAGAAGCTACTGATGGATACACTCAGAATTGTTGGCGGCCGAAAACTCAGAGGAGAAATCACCCCGCAGGGCGCCAAGAATGAAGCATTACAGATTTTATGTGCTGTCCTGCTCACCCCGGATGAAGTCATCATCCACAATATTCCAAGAATCAGGGATGTACTGAAACTTATTGAACTCCTGGAAGACCTGGGCGTCAAAGTTTCCCCGATTGACGACCACACATACTCATTCCGTGCCGACGATGTCAACGTAGATTACCTCGGTACAAAAGAATACAAGAAAAAGGCAGCCAGTCTTCGCGGCTCCATTATGGTACTCGGGCCCCTACTGGCACGCTTCGGGGAAGCCATGATCCCCAAGCCCGGCGGAGACAAAATAGGCCGAAGGCGTCTCGATACACATTTCCTCGGATTCCAGCGATTGGGTGCGCGATTTGATTTCGACGCTGATGATAAGTTTTTCAGGATCGATGCTCATCATCTGAAGGGTACTTATATGCTTCTCGATGAAGCCTCTGTGACTGGTACAGCCAATGTAGTGATGGCTTCTGTGCTTGCTGAAGGAACTACCACCATTTACAATGCGGCTTGCGAACCCTACATCCAGCAACTCTGCCATATGCTCAACCGGATGGGGGCCGATATCTCGGGTATAGGATCAAACCTGCTCCAGGTAACGGGTGTAAAAGAACTGAAGGGTACCGAACATACGATGTTGCCCGATATGATCGAGATCGGGAGTTTTATAGGCCTCGCTGCTATGACCGGTTCAGAGATCACCATTAAAAACGCTCGTGTCGATATGCTCGGCATGATCCCTGACGTTTTTAAGAGACTTGGGATAAAGATGGAGTTCAGGGGTGATGATATTCATATCCCGGAACAAGACCATTACGAAATTGAAACCTTCATCGACGGTTCGATCATGACCGTAGCCGATGCACCATGGCCGGGCTTCACACCCGATCTGTTGAGTATTGTACTCGTGGTGGCCACCCAGGCGAAGGGTACAGTGCTCATTCACCAGAAGATGTTCGAGAGCCGTCTTTTCTTTGTGGATAAATTAATCGACATGGGCGCCCAGATCATTCTTTGTGATCCGCATCGGGCCAATGTGATCGGATTGGACAAGAAAGTCAAGCTGCGCGGGATCCAGATGTCGAGTCCCGATATCCGGGCCGGTGTCTCGCTGTTGATTGCCGCCCTTTCTGCCAAAGGCGAAAGCCTGATCTCCAATGTCAACCAGATAGATCGGGGATATGAAAATATCGATGGCAGGTTGAAAGCCCTGGGGGCAGAGATTGAGAGGGTGGAGTAGGGAAGAAGGATTGAGACTTGATCAAGGCTCCGGGTGGGTACCCTGGAGGACGGATACCCGCCAGAGGCGGACAGGCGGGAAGGGGATACCCGCCAAAGGCCTTGCTTCGCTGAAGCTTCGCAGAGGGGAGTGGACAAAGCGGGAACGTGTATGCGGGATGAGGGGGGGTCAAACTACTCAAGTATTTCACGTAAGAAATACATTAATTCTAAAATGTATTCATCAGAATACTGCCGTGGGGCCGTATGATCTCCATTTTCAATAGTGAATAAATAACCTGCCAAACCCACCGAGCGTACTTTTTCTACTATTGGTTTTGATCCAAATGTTACTGGATTATTTCCGGAACTTTCATAAGGTACTTCGGCGTCTGCCGTCCCATGGATAGCAAATATTGACACATCATTACTGGTTATGAGATTAAGATTATTATAATCTGGGATTGCCCCTGCTAAAGAAATAACGGCTAATACTTCACTTGAATGGCCGCTGTTACCTTGATCCAACCCTTCCATACCTCCTAAACTATTGATGAAGTTGACTTCATTAGTTGATAGGTCACTTTCGTCAACGTAAGCATGGAATAATGCGCTAAAAGCACCAGCGCCATATCCGCCGTTGAATATCAACCCCGGATCAAGTCCCCACGAAGAAGCCTCTTTTCTCAGATATCTGACTGCTGTTCGTGAATCTTGTTGCGCTACAATTAACCGTGTGCTCCCATCTTCATTAGGAACAATTCTATACCTTGCCAATGCCACCACTACACCGTGTTTGACCAGATTAATAGCAAGTGGTTCCAATAATGATAAATCGCTGGCAAATTCAAACCCTCCACCTCCAGTCAAAAGTACCACAGGTCGATCCATGCGGGTGTCATTCTGTGGCTGATAGATAATCATTTTGTGTTGATCACTATCATTTCCGTAAATAATGTCCTCGGTTTTGTCATACGATGTAAATAAAGGTTCACAATAAATACCTTCACAAGTGACATGGATCAACCTATTTTTAGTTATCGAGTTTTCGCTGGATTCGTTTGTAACTACGAGCGATACAGAATAAACACCTGGCTTGCTATAAACGACAACAGGGTTTTCTTCCAATGATGTAGCAGGAGTGCCTCCTTCAAAATTCCAATTCCATGAGGTAGGATCACCAATTGATTGATCGGAAAACGCAATGTTTCCACCTTCTAAAATTGAGGTAGAATTGGTAGTAAAATCTGCTATAACATCAACGGCGGGTTCTGGGTCATCTGAGCATCCGGTTAGTCCCAGTACTACCAAACAAGCAATAGAGAGAAAAGAGTATTTGAATTTAATAATAGAATGATTGTTCATTTTGGTCTTCATACATGAAGTATGAGCTAACAAATGGGTAACTCCAATACTGTATCCCATTCTTCAATATAATACAAATAGATTTGGGACCAATTGGGTGGTACAGGATACAGGAGACAGGAGGCAAGAAAAATTTTAACTTATAACCTGTGCCTTTTTACTTCTAACTATCCCTTCCCCGGTATC
>JAHEKQ010000036.1 GCA_024638265.1 Flammeovirgaceae bacterium | reverse complement strand
GTCCCAGCCCGCCCAGAATTCCCCATATTTTGCAGCGTCCCAGGATTCATGATTTGGCAGTGCTACAATAATCACACCATCGTCATCGAGTATCTTCCGGGATCTCTTCAGGGTATCATTTAGGTTGTGTATATGTTCGAGGACATGCCAAAAGGTAATAATACCAACCTTGGGGCCAATGTACTCTGCTAAATCAGGGTAGACAGGTTGGGTAATTTTTTTTTCAGCAATTTGAGCGGCTGGCCCGTTAGGTTCTATACCATATACCTCCCAGCCCTTCTGTTGACTAAAGGCAATAAAATCCCCCGTCCCGCAACCCACATCCAACAAGCTTCTCGATGAAGAAAATCCCCATAGTAACTTTTCTTTTTTTCTCAGGGCAAATGAACGAGCGACTTTGTATACAAGGGTAGTTAGACTCCCGGAGCGCCCACCATGAGAAATATAGTCTGGCGCATTATAGTATTCAGATATGGATTCAGCGGTGGGCCTTGGATTGGTAAAAAGGAGAGTGCAAGACTCGCATTTATTTAGCACGAAGCTTTCACCGGAATAGAAATGATCCTTAACGATCAACGCATTATCCAGGTTTGTCTTTTCACAAACGGGGCAGGAAGTAAGCTTTTCGTAAGACATTAGCGACCGAGGTACACCATAAGAATAGACACATCTGCAGGAGACACTCCACTTATCCTACTCGCCTGACCAATTGTCTCTGGCTGTAGGCGTTTAAGTTTTTGCCTGGCTTCATTGGATAAGGCTTTTATTCTGTCATAATCAAAACTGCTATTAATTCTAAGATCCTCTAGCTGGTTTAGTTTCTTAGCCTGTTGTTCCTGCTTATCAATATAAGTCGAGTATTTGAGTTGAATTTCCGCTTGTTGAAGAATTTCCGGATCCAGCATAAGGTCATGATCAATTTCAGAATTGATTTCCCGGACATCCGAAATACCAATCTCCGGTCTTTTGAGTAACTGATAGAGCGATGCCTTTTCCTTAATTTCCGCTGAATTTTTTCTCTGTAGCCATGGATTAACTTGATCAAGACTTGGTTTACTTTTCTTGAGATAAGAATGTGTATCGTTCGTAAGCCTTTCCTTTTCTTCCATTTTTGCCAATCGGGCCTCATCAGCCAGGCCGATTGAATTCCCGATCGGAGTTAATCGCAGATCAGCGTTATCCTGCCGGAGCAGGATTCTGAATTCCGCACGTGAAGTAAACATTCTGTATGGCTCATCTGTACCCTTATTGATCAAATCATCAATGAGCACACCGATGTACGCTTCATTCCTTTGGAGGATAAAGGGATCTTTTTCATTAAGCTTTAAATGCGCATTAATTCCTGCCATTAGACCTTGTGAACCCGCTTCTTCATAACCTGTGGTACCATTTATTTGACCGGCAAAGTACATGTTAGTAACAACTTTTGTCTCCAGGGTGTGATGTAATTGTGTTGGCGGAAAATAATCGTACTCAATTGCGTATCCGGGCCGGAACATACGGGCTTTTTCAAACCCCGGGATCTCCCTTAATGCTTGATGTTGAATATCCTCTGGCAATGAGGTGGAAAAGCCGTTTACATAGACCTCTACAGTATCCCAACCTTCGGGCTCAACAAATATCTGATGCCTTTCCCTTTCAGCAAACCTGTTGATCTTATCTTCTATGGATGGACAATACCGGGGGCCAATACCTTGAATCCTGCCGTTAAACATCGGGGATTTGTCAAATCCTTTTTCCAGGATTTCATGCACGATGGGGTTTGTGTACGTGATATGACAGCTAAGTTGTTTAGATGGGGGCTTTGTATCAGTGAAAGAGAACGTCCCGGGGTTTTGGTCGCCCATTTGTTCCTCCATCACTTTAAAGTTTAATGATCTTCCATCAACCCTGGGAGGAGTACCTGTTTTCATTCTACCTGATTCAAAACCGAGGCTTATTAACTGTTCGGTTATTCCTTTGGAAGCTCTTTCTCCTGTTCTGCCGCCACCAAATTGTTTTTCTCCTACGTGAATGATTCCATTAAGGAATGTACCATTAGTTAGAATTACGGCCCTTGCTTTTATCTCAAGGCCCATTGAAGTCATCACACCAGAAACCCTTCCCTTTTCAACAATTACCTGGGTAACCATGTCTTGCCACATGTCAATATTGGGTATTCTCTCAAGCGTAATGCGCCATTCATGGGCGAACATCACTCTGTCATTTTGAGACCTCGGACTCCACATCGCGGGCCCTTTAGAACGGTTCAGCATTCGGAATTGAATGGTTGACTTATCCGTTATTATGCCCGATAGACCTCCAAGAGCATCGATTTCGCGGATGATTTGTCCCTTAGCCACACCCCCCATGGCGGGATTGCAGGACATTTGGGCGATGGTGCCCATGTTCATCGTAATCAAAAGGACTTTAGAACCCATGTTTCCTGCTGCTGCCGCAGCCTCACAGCCGGCATGACCCCCACCTACAACTATTATATCGTACTTTTCAAACATATCCGTGATGTTCCACGTGGAACAATAACCAGCCCTTTTTCCGAAATGTTCCACGTGGAACGTTAAAACGAGCGCAAAGATAAATATTGATCCTCTTTTTCTCGCATTAAATGCTTTTCTTGTTTGGTTTTATCCGGATAGCCTAAGAGGTGTAAAACACCGTGAATCATAACACGGTCAATTTCTTCTATAAAAGGAATACTTAAACCAAAAGCATTTTCCTTTACACGATCAACACTGATATAGACATCACCACTCACTATTTTGCCCTCACAATAATCAAAGGTAATGATGTCGGTCAGTGTGTCGTGATTCAGATACTTCCTGTTTAGTTCAAAAAGAATCGGATCGTTGCAAAATATAATGGTAATATTTCCCGGGGATTTGCCTTCGCTCCTAATCGTTTCAGCAATCCAGTTATTGTGTTTTGCTTCATCAGGTAGTTTGAAGTCAACCTGTTCAGCAAAGAAATTAATATCCATTAATCAATATAGAATTCTAACTCTACAACGGAACCACGCTCCTTAAACGTTACGTCGTCAGAAAGATGCTTCATGAGAAATATTCCCCTCCCACCGGGTTTTTCGATGTTTTCGGGTGCAGTGGGGTCCGGTAGGTTATCATAGTCAAACCCGGAGCCCTCATCTTCAATCCTGAAACGAATGGCAGAATCATTTATCATCAGGGTGAGGGATACATTCTTACTTTTCATACCGCGATTCCCATGCCTGATGGCATTATTTACAGCCTCAGTAACAGCAATCATGATGTTACCATAAATATCATCTTCGAGCTGGAACTTCTCTTTAGCATTATCGATGAAGCTCTCGATCATGCGTATATTCTCCGAAAGAGAGGGGATTTCAATGTTTATTTGGTTCATGGGCGGCGTTCACCAATTCTCTTGAAATAATCGGATACTTCTTTTTTATAGTGAGGAAAAAGCCTTGGAGGCAAAGTCTTCAGCATTTCTATCTCCTGTTCTTTTTGTTTAAGGTACTCATCAAAAGATCTTGGAATAATTTTTTCGTAATCCCTCGCTGTTTCTCCCTTTCTCTCTTCATCCAACTCGCGCTCCCTCATAGCGTTTTCCGCATTGAGAAGGCGAGTAAGTATATCTTTTTGTCTTCGTATTAACTGTTCCGTCAACCTTTTGTTCACGAGGTCAAGCTCGGAGTCTTCCATTTTAGAAGGTATTTCGCTTCCAGGCGCGGATTGGTTCTCCATGTCCATTTGTTCTAATCGCTGCTGCATTTCTTCAAGCGCTTTCCTGATCCTCGCCTGCTCGGCGGCTAATTTAGCCAATTCCTCCGATAATTCTCTTCCGGTCTTTCCGCTCTCCTTAAGTTGCCTTACCTGTTCGTTCAGCTTTTGCTGCATTTCACCTAAAGATTCATGCTGGGGTTGATTTTTAGACTTTTTTGTTCCCTTTGCACTCGAAATGTTCATCATGATCTGGTTGAGCATTTCATCGAGGAGTAGCGCCAAATCATTCATTTCGGTCATGGCAAATTGTTGTTCGCTCACTGCGCGGTATTTCCTGCGCTCCTTCAAGGAATTCATGGCATTTTCCATATGCTCATTCATTGAGCTTACCTTTTTGGTTATAATTGGCCGAAGGTCAAAACGCCTTTTAGCCAGGCTGTAAAGGCTATCCTGAATTACTTTGGCGTCATCCCTCAATTTCAATTGTTCCTGAGAGAGGGGGACGAATCCCGGATCACTTTCATTGACATCGCGGAAACTGGCCATGAGCTCTTCTTGATCAAAAGATAGCTTTAGAAGATTGTGAACAATGTTTCTCAGGTTTTCCAGGTCTTCCTCCATCCTCTGCATCTCCATACCCGACTGCATCTGTTCCATTTGTTCAGCCATCTGCTTGATTATGCGGCCAGCCCTGATTTGTGCTTTTTTGGCTTCTTCCCTGCTCTCTCCCTCATTTTTGTTAGACTGTTCAGTTGAATCTTTTTCCTGGGATTCATTCTGCTGTTCCGATTCAGATTGGCCTTGTTCGTCGGAGTCATCTTTTTTTCCGCCGGATTCCTCATTCTTTTTATCAGAATTTTTATCTCCAGACTTTTCGCCCTGCTTTTCTTCAGACTTGCTGGCGTCGTTACTTTTATCGCCGGATTCTTTGTCTTCACCGGACTTTTCCTCTCCATCCTTTCCTTCATCTCCTTTTTGGTTCTCTCCCTCTTCGGATACCTTGTTGTCGCTCTCAGCATCCTTGCCTTCAGCATCCTCTTTGTTTGAGAGCCGTTCTTGCGCATCTTCAATAGCTTTTTTTAGCGCTTCCAGGTTTTTTTTACTTTCCTGCTGCTGCTCGGCAAGCATTTTTTTCAATTGCTGTTGGTCTGGAAGGGGTTCAGGGGACTCCAATTCCTGGTTGAGTTCACCAATGTTTTTAAGGTCTTCATCAAGATCATTGAATCGATCAATTAATTCGTTTTGCTTATCGAGTAGCTCATTCGGATCACTTCCTTCTTTTTCTGTTTCTTCCGACAATTTTAGCTGCTCAAGTGATAGTTCATTCAGCTCGTTGACCGCTTCATTGATTTTATTTTCCAGCTTTAGTTGCTTGAACAACTCGAGGGTCCTTTCCATCTCCTTCTCAAAATCCCGGGACCTTCGATTCATCTGCTCCATCAGTTGCTGCATCTGTTCCACCCCTGATTTGTCTTCCAAAAGCTTTTGCAGTTCTTCGAAAAGCCGTTTTGTCTCCTCGTCCATCATTTGCTCCATGGATTCCTGCAATTGCCTCGATTTTTCCTGTAGGGATTCTGATTGCGGAGAAAAACGATCTCTCTGGAGTTGATTTTTCTGGTTTTGCTCCTGGAGTTCTTTCAAGGCCTTATCCAACTCCTCCTTTTTGTCCAGGATTTCTTTCAGCAGCTTTTCATCCTCCCAGTTGAGATTGCGGGTGCCCTTAAGCCTCTCCTCGGCCTCTTTTAATTTCTCCTGAAGTTCACGAGTATCTTTAAGGGTTTGCTCTATGTCAGACTGAGTCTGGTTTTCAGAATCGTCCAACTCAGATTTCAATTCTTTACGCGATGGAACAGAAAACTGGTACAAGCCCGTACGGGAAGATTTCCTTCCGTTAATTCCGTCATTGTCCCACACTTCCAGATAATAGGAAAGGCTCTGACCGGGTTGAATGTCAAGCGAATCGATGGACCACTGATAATAATATCCCTGATTATTCTGTCTCCGGGAAATAGGGATTTGAATGATTTTTAAAGGTTGTTCCTTTCCAGACCTGTCTGAAATAGTATACTTCAATTCCAAACGGGTAAGCCCATAATCATCAGAGATATTTCCCCCCAAGACTACCAGACTGTACAAAACAGTATCCTGGTAAGTATTCAGTTCGATTTCAGGATATTGATCCCGAATTACGCGGATATAGTATTTTAGTAATTCCTTGTTATTGCTGTACCTATTACGCAATCGAATGGTATAATTGTCTGAAACAAAGATTTTATTTGATAATTCAAACAAATCATTGCCTTCTTTTGTTCCTGTTAACCATTCGTTGGTGCCCAGGAAATGTGCACTCAGGCTATCGGCAAGCAGCGTTGAAAACTGCCAGGTGACATTTGTTCCCTCGGGAATTTCAAGGTTACCTATATTAGAAAGCCGCTCATTGGTTATGCCAGTATATGCCGGATAGTCCAATTCTACATTAAAATTCCGGAGGTTGGGTCTGTCGACTAGCCTGATTGAATATTCCCGGCTAAAATAACCCGCCCCTTCAAACCTGAAGCTCCTGTTATCCTGAAGGTTTTTAAAAGTGTGTTCGTATTCTCCATTTCCCGTTGACAGCATTTTGATCTTTCTGCCTTTCGTTATGATATAAAGATTCTCCGGGAAGGCGCTGCCCTTGAGACTAACCCCCACACGGTAATCTTCATTGCGAAAAGCATATTCTTCATATTCTGCATTAAAACTAAAGGGCACTTCCGAAACGAAGTCTTCGTTGAAATTTACAATTCGTTCGGTTGGCTCAGTGATAAAGGCGGGATAAGCGATAAGTAATATCGCAAGTAGAGAGACTGGTGATAAAATATATTTCAAGTACTTGCTGTTGTCTCGATACTTGATAGAAGACCTGTATTCGATCTCTGCAACCTGCCCGGTTTTTTGGTCCACACCGGCAGACGCAAGTGCGTTTGATTCACTGAGACGTTTAAGCTGGATGAGATTAAGCAACCGGTCGGAAACTCTGGGAAATGAATTGCCAATTCTTCTTGCTGCCTCTTCATCACTCATCCCATTTCGGTACCCCAACAATTTCAGCAGAGGGTCTAAAAGAAATAAATAAAAAGAGACTGTAAAAGATGCCAGGAGAAA
Source organism: Flammeovirgaceae bacterium (assembly GCA_024638265.1). GTDB lineage: Bacteria > Bacteroidota > Bacteroidia > Cytophagales > Cyclobacteriaceae > JAHEKQ01. Next base: position 22,013 of record JAHEKQ010000036.1, on the reverse strand, counting down.
AACAAACAGAAACAACCTCAACTCCTGGCCAAAACGGAATGAAAACTCAAGGGTATTTGCCAACAGGAAAGCCGTAAGCACAACACCTCCAAGGAGCAAGGCTCCCTTGATAATCTGGTTGATGTAATACTTCCTCTTGAAGAATCTCAGCTCCGCCCATACGTCCCACTTGCTGCCTGTCATATTCTATCCGGCTTGTGCTCTTATTATACGCTGACCAATACACATTAGTTCAATATAAACATAGCAATAGGCATAGTCAGGAACAAGATACTTTCTGTGAAGCCCCTATATTTATGCTATGGAAATACCTATGTACCAGGTTGATGCCTTCACCCATGACCTATTCAAAGGAAATCCGGCAGCAGTTTGCATGCTCGAAAACTGGCTACCCGATGAGATAATGCTGAAGATAGCAGCTGAGAATAACCTCGCCGAAACGGCGTTTTGTATTGATCGGGGATCACATTTCGAATTAAAGTGGTTTACACCGGAGCTGGAGATCGACCTTTGCGGGCATGCTACACTTGCCACAAGTCATGTTCTTTTCGATGAGTTGGGCCGTGTCAGTGACATGGTTATTTACGAGACCAAAAGTGGTCGTTTGGAAGTTCAAAAAGAAGGGGATCTATACACGCTAAACTTCCCTTCCAGGAAGCCAGTTCCGCACAATATTCCTGATGTAATCCTCAAAGGGATCGGGAAAGTTCCAAATGAGGTACTGAAATCCAGGGATTATGTGTTGGTCTACAAAGATGAGAATGAAATCAGGGACATTGTACCGGATCAAAAACTTTTGGCTACAATTAATGATGCATTTGCGGGAATAATTGTAACGGCACCAGGGAACAATGTGGACTTTGTTTCCCGGTTTTTTACCCCGGGAGCCAGTGTATTTGAAGATCCCGTAACCGGTTCGGCACATTGCAGCTTGATTCCCTATTGGTCTGAAGTCCTCGGTAAGCAGGAAATGGTAGCCCATCAACTTTCTCCCAGGGGTGGTGAACTCGTTTGCAAAAACAAGGGCGAAAGGGTTCACATTTCAGGTAGCGCCAGGACCTTCTTTTCAGGAAAAATCTATTTATAGTGGGCATCCGCGATCTTTTTTCCTCCCCCTTACAAGGCCGCACAGTCCTCATTTTTATTATTGTTACCAACGTCATCTATTTCATGATGATTTTGTGGACTATCCCCTATGTAATGTCATTTGCAGACGGACTTCAAATTCTTGACATGCGCCCGTTGGGATATAATCAATATGATGTGAATCAGCTGATGAATGAGTTGGGTATTGCGGGAAGATCGGCCTACCTGTACCGACAGATTCCCCTCGATATGATATACCCTTTCCTTTTTGGGCTTTCAAATTATTTATTGCTCACCTGGCTGCTGACAAAACTATATCTTCTCAATTCACCGTGGGCTCTCCTAATTTACTTGCCGATAATTGCGGCCCTGTTTGATTATCTGGAAAATATAGGAATTATTTATCTTCTAGATACACACCCGGATTATTCGGCTTTTGAAGTGTCTGTATTCTCCTTCTTCAGTGTTGTAAAGAGTTCGTTCTCAATGGTTTACTTCGTATCGCTTATTATTTTTCTCCTCATATTTCTCTGGAAAAAGTGGATATTGAAAAGCAACTAGTTCGCAGATAACATAAAGAGTTCAGGATGTAAATCTTCAAATTCAGTGGCTTGTTGATAGGCATGAGCTAACTCGAGTACCGACGCTTCATCGAAGAGGTTTCCGATAAATGAAATACTGGTAGGACTGCCATCTTCATCAAATCCATTGGGCACAACAGCACAGGGATTTCCGGTAAGATTGGTAATTAGGAGTTGGGATCCTCCATAACTCGGCGTTATAATCACGTCGAATTCCTTTATAGCCCGATACATTTCCTGGATTAACTGATATCGAATCCTGTTGGCATTTATGTATTCTACAGCCGGAATAAACCTGGCTGCCCTGAAAGTATTGGGCCAGGCGCTGATATCCTGCCTGACCAGGAGATCGTCTCTTCCCGAGCGTGTCAATGAGTCAAATGCCGCCGCCGCTTCTGCCGTAAGAATGATTCGAAGAGCGCCTACAGGAAGGTCTTCAGGAAGGGTTACTGGTTGGGGGTCGATTCCCAGGGAACGGATTACTTCAAGAGAAGTACTGTCATTGGATTTGTTGCGACTATTTTCAAAGTATTCGGGAATGTACCCAACTCTTAATTCTGACAAGCCCCGGTTTGCACTGAAATTGAAAGGCGTTTCCCATAATGTCTGGTCAATTTCATCCGGTCCGCGGATGGCATCAAAGACGATCGCTGCGTCCTGAATGGTTCGGCAGATAGGGCCAATTTTATCCATTGACCAACTTAGGGCCATTGCACCAGTTCTTGACACTCGACCATAAGAGGGACGCAGTCCGGATGCACCGCAACGCGTTGACGGGGAAACAATGGAGCCCAGCGTTTCAGTGCCTATACTAAATCCCACAAGCCCGGCTACTGTTGCCGATGCAGAACCTGCACTGCTACCACTGCTTCCCTGCTCGAGGTTCCAGGGATTCCTGGTAACCCCACCGTACCACACATCGCCCATCGCTAATGCTCCCAAGGTCAACTTTACCATAAGGATTGCCCCTGCTTCTTCCAATTTATTTACCACCGTGGCGGTGAAATCAATCTCCTGATCTTTATATGGGGCAGCACCCCAGGTGGTTTTGGTCCCTTCTATGGCAAGTAAATCCTTAACTCCAAAAGGAATTCCGTGCAGTGGGCCACGATAATTTCCGTTTTCAATTTCACGATCAGCCTCACGAGCTTTTTCCAGGGCATAATCCCGCATAACAGTGATAGCACACTGAAGGGTGTCTGCAAAACGGTCAATACGGTCAAGGTACAGCCGCGTTAGCTCCTCTGAACTGATTTTCCTGTTTTTGATAAGCACTGAAAGGTCAGCCACTGAATACAGTGCCAAATCTTCCTTGTTCTCGGGTATTGCTACGTCTGGCTTAAGCCCAAAATCAATGGTGCTTTGTTGGGTCTCCCACTGGAAGCCTACTGGTACCGGGTTAAAAGTTATTGCTGGAGGTATACTGTTCTCCAGCAGGTGATCGTGAATGGCAGAGTAACTTCTCCTGGCCCTTTCAAGGCTTCGCGTCATACTATCTCTTTCTGCAGGGGTAAAGGAGAGGTCATAAAGAGATTCAAGACTTTCAGTACTAAGGTTCTCTTTGGACTCATCGGATGGTTGGCAAGCCAAAAACAGGCAAGCAGCTCCCAGGCTAAACAGTAATTTTTTCATCGACATAATATTCATTACCAACCGCTCATTGAAACAGAAACAGTTTGGAAGTTTTTAATTTCTAATTTTACCTAAAACTAGACTTACTCAGATGAGGAATTATTTAATTGGCCTAATAATATTTTCAACGTCGACTATTGCGGTAGCCCAGAATGGATATTTCTTTCCCGAAGGCAGCACATTTGATACCACGGTCCCTGAACCCAGGGATATTTTACAATATGACGTTGGTGACTTCCACACCCGATACGATCTTTTGATCTCTTACATGAAGGAGTTGAGCATGAACTCGGACAAAGTGGACATGAAGATTATTGGGTATACAAATGAGCGGCGTCCACAGGTGGTGGTTACGATTACATCCCCGGAAAACCATGCGAAACTGGAAGAAATAAGAACAGAGCACCTCAAGTTTACAGATCCTTCGATTGCCGATCCACCTTTAGATGACCAGCCTGCAATAATACTGCTTGGATACAATGTGCATGGGAATGAGCCAAGCAGCAGCGAAGCGGCAATGCTCACAGCATATTACCTTACTGCTTCCACATCGGATGAAACTTCAAAGTTCCTTGAAGAGGCGGTTATCATGATCGACCCTGCATTTAACCCGGATGGGCGCGACAGGCATACTACCTGGGTTAATTCATATCATGGCTTTCCTCCTGTGGCAGACCCCCTTGATGCAGAACACAATGAAATGTGGCCACGCGGTCGGACCAACCACTACTGGTTTGATCTGAATAGAGACTGGCTACCACTTGCCCAACGGGAAAGTCAAAACCGAATCAAATTCTACCATCAATGGCTCCCGCATATGGTAACAGATTTTCATGAAATGGGCTCGAATAGCAGCTATTTCTTTGAACCTACCGAGCCATTCGGATCGGAAAATCCCCTCGTTCCACGAGGAAATTATGACCGCCTTAACAATTTAATGGCCGATTATATCGAGCGGTCCATGAATGAAATGAAATCACTTTACTTCACAAGGGAAGTATTTGATAATTCATACCCGGGTTATGGTTCCACATATCCAGATATTCACGGCGGGCTCGGACTGGTATTTGAACAGGCCAGTTCGAGGGGCCATGTTCAGAACACCGATGCCGGCCAAATCACCTTTCCGTTTAGCATTCGCAATCATACCCGCAGCAGTATAGCTGCAATCAGGGCCACTGTAGAAAACAGGACGGAATTTATTGAATTTCAATCCCGGTTTTTTCGCGATGCCCTTGCCTCAGGTACGAAAGACCCAGTCAACGGGTATGTGTTTGGTGATGCTAAAGACCGGGGGAGAACCCGGAAGTTCGCCGAATTACTACTATCGCATCAAATAGAAGTGTATCAACTTGACAGAAACTTAACGCTAGGAGGAAAAAAGTTTAATGTGGGTGAGGCATTTGTTGTGCCAACAGGTCAAAAACAATATAAGATGGTTCAAACAATGTTTAAACCTGTTGATCAGTTCTATGACAGTGTGTTCTATGACGCTTCTGCGTGGACCATGGCGTTAGGATATGGCTTACCATATGAACCGCTAAGTTTAAAGACACTCCCCAATGGCAGCAGGGTTTTGCATCAGGACCTGGAATGGAAAACCCCCGAACCTGCAAGGGCAGAGTATTCTTATATAATGAGTTGGGACGATTATTATGCTCCAAAAGCTTTACATCATTTACAACAGAAAGGAATAATCGTTCGGGGAGCTTTCAAACCTTTCCGGGCAAAAACTTCGGATGGAACTTCCAGGGAGTTTGGCAGCGGAACCATGATGATAAACATTGGAGAACAACATCTATCTTCGGAAATGGTCTTCAATATGGTAAAGGAAGTCAGCCGAAAAACAGGGATTGTGGCTCATACTGTCTCCACGGGAAGAAACATTGCCGGCCCGGACCTGGGAAGCGGCAACAATATAGTGCTAAAAGCGCCAAAGGCCATAATGATTGTGGGGGGGAGCACTTCGAGCTATGAAGCGGGAGAAGTGTGGCACTTGCTGGATGAAAGAGTGGGGCTACCTGTCACTAAAATAAGGTCCGACCAGTTTGGCCGCGCTAACCTTAACGACTACAACGTAATGATCCTTGTTTCGGGCAATTACAGTGCGCTGGGAGAAAACAATATTAAAAAAATTAGGGAATGGGTTCGCTCAGGCGGAACTCTTATAGGAATAAGAGGAGCTGTGAATTGGTTGATAAATTCAAAAATGGTGGATCAAACGATGAAACAAACTGATAGCGAACCCTCTGGAAGAAAATCCTATGCAAATATGAGGGAGGAACGGGGAGCGATGGCAATAGGAGGCTCCATTTACAGGGCTGATGTAGATATAACGCATCCAATCGGATTCGGGCTATCAGGAACTTCTATTCCGGTATACAGAAATCATCGATATTTTCTGAATCCATCTACCGACCCATATCATTCTGTTTCAGTCTATTCCAAATCACCCCACCTCGACGGCTATATCCATCCCTTAAACCTGAAACATCTGGAAGGTACTGCCTCCATGATCAGCGAACCTTCAGGCGGGGGCAGGTACTTGCTTTTCCTCGACAACCCCAACTTCAGGGGCTACTGGTACGGCACCAATAAGATGTTTCTTAATGGGATATTTCTTAGGGAAATGATCAGATAATGTAGTTTCAATGAAACTAAGTCTTTGAAGCCCACGTTTATAATAATAAGTTAATGACCGACCGGTCAGTCAAAAATATTATGAGTCCCAGGACAAAAGAGCAGCTGGAAGTTATAAAAACAACTAAATCTCAAAGGATTGCTGAGGCTGCATTATCATTATTTGCCTCGCAAGGTTATGAGGTAACATCTATCAGCCAGATAGCCAGGGAAGCGGGTGTTTCCAAGGGGCTGATCTACAACTACTTCGAAAGCAAAGAACATATTCTTAAAGACATAGTCAGCAAGGTTTTTGAATCGGTGTGGGAAAGATTGGGGCTAAGCCAAATTGATTCATTAGATGATACAGCATATCGCGCATTTATTGTCAAGAGCTTAGATATTGTGCTGGATGATCTGGATCATTTCAGACTTTATTTTGCCGTATTCACTCAACCCATGGTTATTTCATTGCTCATGGATGAAATAATGGCAAAATCGGCACCTTATTTGGAAATGCTCCAAAATTACTATACCGAAAAAGGATATGATGACCCCGCCTTACAGATGAGATATGTAGGAGCTGTACTGGATGGAATCCAAATGCATATTATGCTGGACCCTGAAAATTTTCCGGTAGATGGAGTTAAAAAATTGCTAGTTGAACAATTCACTTAAAGAGATATGAAAAGGATTTCCATATTTATGTTAATGCTGATTTCAGGCTTTCTGACCAAGGCTCAGGATGCCACGGAAATCATCCGGCAAATGGACTTGAAGATGCAGGGAAATTCCAGCCGCTCTGACATGACGATGAAGATTATCAGGCCTTCATGGACCAGGGAGGTTGGAATTAAAGGCTGGACCTTAGGAACAGATTACAGCCTGATACTTATCACTGCTCCTGCCAGGGACAAGGGTGCGGCATTTTTAAAGAGAAATGAAGAGATGTGGAATTGGCAACCCACCATCGACCGTTCCATTAAACTCCCGCCTAGTATGATGATGCAATCCTGGATGGGTAGTGATTTCACTAATGATGACCTGGTAAAGCAATCCTCCATTGTCAAGGACTATTCCCACCAGATTGTTGGCGATACCATAATAGGGGATTATGATTGCTATAAGATTGAAATGATCCCTAAGGAAGATGCTCCTGTTGTATGGGGAAAAATACTCACCTATGTTTCGAAGGAAGAGTACCTTCAAATGCTCGTAAAATTCTTCGATGAAGATGATTATTTGGTTAACACCATGGTGATGAGCGAAATCAGGAATATGGGCGGTCGTACCATCCCAACCCGTATGGAAGTTATCCCCGCTGAAAACCCTGATCAGATGACAGTGATCATTTATAAAGACATTGAATTTGATATTGGACTGGACGAGAACTTTTTCTCAATACAGAATATGAAACGTGTTAAATAATTAAAAATGTACCTGAAACTAGCCTGGCGAAATATTTGGCGAAATAAGCGAAGGAGCATTATCACCATTGTATCGATCACCTTTGCGGTATTACTGGCTTGCACCATGCGTTCTATGCAATTGGGCTCCTATGAAAGAATGATCGAAAATTCAGCCCGATTCTTCACTGGCTATATTCAGGTCCATCAAAATGGATTCTGGGATGACCGTATGGTGGACAACAGCATGTCTGAAGATGCCGAATTAATTCAGTTGATAGAGCAAACTGAGGGAGTTGAGGTTGCTGTGCCACGAGTGGAATCTTTTGCCCTTGCATCTTATGGCATGAAGACCAAGGGCGCCATGGTATTGGGAATAGATCCTGAAAAAGAAGACCAGTTAACGCTCGTAAAATCAAAAATGATCGAAGGTGAATACCTCAAACCCGATGATAAGGCTGTACTTGTTGCCGAGGGCCTGGCAGAATATTTGAAAGTTGGTATTGGGGATAGCCTGGTACTAATTAGCCAGGGTTATCATGGGGCCAATTCTGCGGGAATATATCCCATTAAAGGGATCATGAAGTTTAACGGCCCAATTCAGAATGATCAGACAGTTTACATTCCGCTGGCGGAATCTCAATGGTTTTACGCCATGGAAGGCAGACTGACCAGCATTGCGTTAGTGATAGACAAGGCAAAACATGTAGACAGAATTGTTACCTCCATTAGCAATGAGGTTGATACCGCACAACTGGAAGTAATGGGTTGGGAGGAACTCATGCCGGAGATTGTCCAGGGAATAGAGGTCGATGATGTAAGTGGACGTATCATGCTTTGGATATTATATGCTGTGATTGGATTTGGAATGTTCGGGACATTTTTGATGATGACTGCCGAAAGAATGTATGAATTTGGGGTAATGGTATCGATTGGCATGAGAAAGTGGGCGATGCAAGTAGTAATTATTCTTGAGATGGGCATTATGTCTGCTTTTGGTGTAATCGCGGGAATTTTGATTAGTCTTCCGGCTCTAATCTATTTCTATAATAATCCTGTCTTTTTCGGAGGTGAAATGGGACAGACAATAGAGAGCTTTGGATATGAAGCTGCCTACTTCTTTTCCGTGGACGCGGTGATTTTTTATAATCAGGCCTGGGCTATATTTATAATGGCCACTATCCTGGGCTTTTATCCGATTTATGTAATACGAAAACTCAAGCCTGTTAGTGCAATGCGTGAGGCCTAAATTCTGCAATGATGCTTATAAAAATCGCTTGGAAAAATATTTGGAGGAGTAAAGGCAGGAGCCTGGTAGTAATAGGGTCCATCGTTGTCGGTGTCTGGGCATTAATATTCGGAACCGGTTTTATGAATGGATTTATTGTCAACTATATGGCAGAAATTATCAATAATGATATTTCCCATGTTCAGGTACATCATCCTGAATTCAAAAAAGACCTTGAAGTAAAATATTCGATCAATGACGGCAGGTTAAAAGCAGAAAAAATCAGGAGCTGGGAAGGTGTAGAAGGTGCTACTACAAGAACTATTGTATCGGGAATGATCAGCTCTGCACAAAAGGCCTCAGGAATACAGATACGTGGCATTGATCTTGAAAACGAATCTGTGGTAACGGGCCTGGATGAGATGATTGGGGAGGGATCATATTTTGAAGGAATTAAACGAAACCCCATAGTAATAGGAGATAATTTGGCGGAAACCCTGAAAGTAGGGGTGAGGTCAAAAGTAGTATTGACGTTTAATGATGGCAATGGGCAGATTACCGCTGGAGCTTTTAGGGTCGCGGGCATTTTGAACACTTCATCCGTGAATATAAGTGAACGCTATGCCTTTGTACTCCAGGAAGACATCAATCGGCTCGTCGGTCTGGGCGATCAAGTTCACGAGATTGCCATATTACTCGATCAGCAGCAGGAAGAAGCCCAAATCATTTCTCGATATCAAAGCGAATTCAATGGCGACCTTGCGGAGACATGGCGTGAAATTGCACCGGAATTAAACCTTCTCCAGGAGATGTATGGCAGTATGCTTTACGTACTGATGGGTATCATATTGACAGCTTTAATTTTCGGAATAGTAAATACTATGCTTATGGCTGTCCTCGAGAGGTTCAAGGAACTGGGAATGCTGATGGCAGTTGGAATGAACAGGATCAGGGTGTATTTCATGATCATATTTGAAACTCTGTTTCTTGGAATTGCAGGTGCGCCTCTTGGTTTGTTGTTTGGATGGATGACCATCAAGTATTATGAGACCTATGGAGTGGATCTGTCCAGTTACTCAGAGGGTCTGGAAGCTGTTGGTTATTCTTCTATTCTCTATCCCTATCTGGAAGGGAACACATACATTATCGTAACCATAGGTGTGTTGTTTACCGCACTAATTGCTGCCCTCTATCCCGCGTGGAAAGCGGTCAAATTGAAACCTGTGGAAGCATTACACAAAATATAGACTGAAATAAAATGAGCGTAATACTGGCAAAAAACCTTACAAAAATATACCAGGAAACAGCAGTCCCTGTCAAGGCACTGAACAACTTAAGCCTGGAAGTTACTGAAGGTGAATTCACAGCTGTTGTAGGTCCATCAGGATGTGGGAAGACCACCCTCCTGAACGTTCTTGGTGGATTGGACAGCCCCACGGAAGGCACAGTGGAATTGGCGGGAACCGACATCACCCAAATGAAGGAGAGTAAGTTGATTGATTTCCGCTTGAGGAACATCGGATTTGTATTTCAGGCTTATAACCTCATCCCCGTTTTGACGACACTCGAGAATATTGAGTTCATTATGCTATTACAGAAAGTGGACAAGGCAACCCGAAATAAAAGGTCTCTAGAACTGATGCGTGAGATGGGAATTGAGGACAAGGCTTCAAAAAGACCTTCGCAGCTTTCAGGAGGTCAGCAACAACGAGTAGCTGTGGCCCGTGCTTTGGCTTCAAAACCTAAATTTATCCTGGCAGATGAACCAACTGCCAACCTGGACTCTGTCTCTACTGCCAATTTGCTTGACATTATGGCGAAGTTGAATAGGGAGGAGAAGGCCACATTTGTCTTTAGTACACACGATCAGCGTGTGATTGATAAAGCCCGAAGGGTAGTGACCCTGGAAGACGGAGCTATTGTTTCGGATGAAATCAGACAATGAGAAGTCTACCTATTGTCTTCATTATACTATTAAGCCTGCCAGTGTTTTCGCAGGAAAATGAAAGGAATTGGTCTCTGAACGGGTACATCAAGGACATGGTTACCATATCTGCCTATGACGAAAACCCTGTCCTAACCGAACCTTTATACATCGATAACCTCATTCACCAGCGTTTTAACTTCAAGTGGTACTTCAATGATAACTGGTCAATGACTGCTGGAATGCGTAATAGGGTGTTTTTTGGTGACCTGGTAAGTGCGTTTCCAAATTATTCTGATCTGATCGATACCAATAATGACTATTTTGATTGGTCATTCAACCTGGTAGAGAGGGATAACCTGGTTATTAATTCGGTATTTGATAGGGGATATATTGAATATAATAACGGCACCTGGGAAGTAAGACTCGGGAGACAACGAATCAATTGGGGAACGACTGTGGTTTGGAACCCCAATGATATATTTAATGCTTACTCCTTCTTTGATTTTGATTATGAGGAACGCCCGGGAACGGATGCAATTAGGGTAGTTCGATATTTGGGCGTCGCCTCCAGTATAGAGGTATCGACAAAGATTGCTGATGATATTGACGAGATGGTGGCGGCAGCCATTTGGAAGTTTAACAAAGGCTCTTATGATATTCAGCTGCTAAGTGGAATTGCACTGGGGGATTATGTTATTGGTGCGGGCTGGGCAGGAAACCTTGGAAATGCCAGCTTTAAAGGCGAGCTATCCTATTTCACACCTTATGAAGATCGAATAGGAGGTGAAAACGGATTTTCAGCGACCACAGGGATCGATTATTCTTTTAAAAATGGTGTGTATGTGATGGGGTCATATTTGTACAATTCTGGAGGAGTAAAAAGTCTCGCACCAGGGCAGACAGCATTCATCGGATCAACTGAACGCTTATCGGCGAAGAATCTGATGCCTTTTAAAAATTCAGTGATTATTATGTCTTCCTATCCGGCCACGCCCCTGATGAATATTGGACTGGGAGTCATGTCATTTCCGGGTAGTGATAACCTGTTTATCAATCCCACCATAAGCTTTTCTGTAACACAGACTATCGATCTGGGAATTTTTGGACAGCTCTTTTATGGGGAAAAAGGGAATGGCAACTATGGTTCAATTTCAAACTCAGGGTTCCTTCGATTTAAGTGGAGCTTCTGAGTCACTGCAGATTCTTTATCAATTGATAGTTGAATTGAATAATCTCCTTATAGTTGTCAATTGAAATCTGTTCATTGTTTCCGTGTGCCATCGAGATCATTTCTGGACGAAACCTGATAGGATAAAACCGATATACATTTTCAGCGTAGGGAATAAAATGTTTGCTGTCTGTACCCCCACCCAGCAATCCGGGACCAACAATCGCGTCAGGAAAGAGTTGAAGGATCGTCTTTTCGATCAGACGATATGATTCTGAGTCTGTATCTGATTGGGGAGAAGGTTCATTAATATTACTAATGGCTTCAATACTAATTCTATCGTCCTGAACAACGTCCTTAATATGTTGTCTCACCGATTCTGAAGTTTCTCCAGGGATTAACCGGAAGTTTACAACGACACTGGCTTCTGTAGGAATCACATTATCTTTTACCCCCCCTTCAATCATCGTTGCAACCGTTGTAGTATGAGCGTTATACTCTTTGAGTATCTGTGAACTAAATAACCAGGTATTAGCCATAGCCATTTTGGGAATGAAATCATTTAATTGGGGACCGATGATATTGATCTGTTCCTTAATAACTGGAAGCATTCGGTATTCAAATTGGTTAGCTTCAAGCTTTACAATTGCTTGCGCCAGCGACCCGATTGTATTGTCCTCCGGGGGGGCTGAAGAATGTCCGCCTGGTGTTTTAATAGTTAATTTATAGGATACAAATCCCTTTTCAGCGGTATTTATAATGGCAACGGGTTTATCAATACCTGGAAATAGATCTTCTGTAAGAAAACCCCCTTCATCTATGACAAACTCAATATCAACTTCGTTTTTTCCAAGATGCTCTGCAATCAGTCTGGCTCCCTTGTCTCCACCAACTTCTTCATCATGACCGAAGGAGAAGTAAATATCCCTTCTTGGTTGAAATCCCTCTTTCACAAGGATCTCCGCAGTTTCCATTAGGGCCATCACATTTTCTTTATCATCAAGCGCACCCCTTCCCACTATTTTTCCATCAATCACTTTACCGGAGAAAGGATCTGCCTCCCATTTGTCCATTGTGCTTTCATCGACGGGAACGACATCAAAATGGCCCATCATAACGACCGACTTCGCACTGGGGTCTGACCCTTTCCACTTATACAATAATGAATAGTTAAAGACTTTTTTTTCCAGGACGGAATCCAGGGAGGGATAGCTCTCCTTCAGATATCGATGGAAACCGAGAAATGCTGCGGTATCCAGTTTTTCAGCCTCAAGATATGAGATGGTAGGGAAAGTGATCGCTTTGCTCAATCGCTCGATGGCAATGTCCGGAACTTCAATTGCTTGTACGGGATCCACTTCCAACTTTTCGGCAGAAAAGGTAAAGGTTCTGATCAGAAGTATGCCTGTAAAAATCAGGACTAGTATAAAGAGGCTTAAGAATATACGGACGATCATTAAAAGTTAGATTTTGATTAGAAATATAAGAAATGTCCTCTAAACTTATCCACGCGATTAAATTCAAGTGCGGGGAAGGGGATTTTTACCAGGTTAACAAAACTCAACATCTGCCTGACCCACTTTTTCCGTGTATGTATTTGGGTCATGTCGAGATCCAAAGAGAAAACATATTGACGGTATCGCTCGAGAGAAGGAAATGGCTTTCCCTTATACCACGAAGGATTTTCAAATTCCTTGATCATTCCATTGGCACTATAACCAAATGAGATATTCAGCCAGGCAGGAATATTACTGCTTCCCGTCAGGGATTTAATGTTAATGGAGAACCAGTAGGTATGTCCGTTATAATCCAGGAAAAAACGTTCCAAATGGGTCCTGCCTAATGCTTCATGGTATTTCGGATAAGGACTAGGTGAATAGGAATACTTCATAAATACAACCTGCCTGTCAAAAAGTCCTTCCTGCAACATAAAAAGTGCGGATCCAAAGGCGTTGGCGATCATATCGGGCCAGGAGAATCCCCATCCTTTATACATCCCATCAAAGATTTCAATGGGAGTTTGGAAAATCAACCCTATTGGCCCTCCAAGAATCAAAGCTTTTCTTTTATTCATCCCGGCCCATCTTAGCGCATAGTAGGCGGCATAACTTTCGTGGTAAGCGGCAAATGCATGACCGAATTTATCCATCTGTAAATACCCTTTGGAATCATCATAATAATGAAAGGGCACCCTCTCTTTGTCTTTATACCAAATACCCCCAAGAAAATACAAACCCACGGTGTAAGTGCCTATCTCGGTAATTGCTACCGAACGCAGTCTTTTTGTAGAAATACTGTCAGGATAATCCTCCATGAAGAGAGGTTGCGATTTCGAACCATAGAAGCCAGCTACCAGGATCAGGACGACAAGTAATTTCTTTACCATAAGATAAGTTCGTCTAAGAACAGCCAGGCCGGCTCACCTGAGGCGACATGCCAGTCCGGACAAACTCCCTGTGCGGATATTTCAAGCCGCAGGAAGCGAACGGGATCCTCCAGGCTGATTTTTTTATCTATGATTTCGGGTATGTCACGCTGTGAAAGAATCAGATTGTATTCCGCAATATCGGAAAATGACAATCCATCGGTTGATACTTGCCAGATTACTTTACTTGGGGGAAATATCCATGAAGAGGGCTTACTTAGAAAGGAGATCATGGCTGAATCAGCTTCAATTTCTGCTTCCAGATCAATAGTTATGGTGAGATCACTTCCCTGCCATCCGAGCCAGGCGCGGTGATGATCGAATACCGAACCTGATTCACCGTCTGTAAGACTGGCTCTCGAATAGCTCGAAGCAGGCTCAACACTAAAGTTAACTTTACTGTTGGGGGCGAGAAGGTTGGAGGGTAGGTCTCTACTAAGTGCGGATTCAATTAGCCAACCGGGTTCTCTCTGGTTTTTTCCTTTTCGGCCTGTTAGGTTGTCCCCGAGGTCATCCCGGGCTTTCGAAGCAAGCATTTGCATTTCTGCCAATACATCGGGATATAGTTCCTTTACATCGTAACGCTCCCCGGGATCTCTTCTCAAATTGTACAATGATAGCGGGGCAGAGCCCCTGGCATAGGGCCCTGGCCATCCGTCATTCCCCGGGTTAACATTTTCATATGACCGGTAGCTGTGTGGAAGAATTAGCTTCCATTGATCCTTTCTTATGGCCTCGAGGTCGTTTCGGTTATAATAGAAGTAAAGATGATCCCTTGGACTTTCAGTGCTATCAGTAAACAGAACCGGGCTGAAATCAACTCCATCAATTGGGGATTCCGGGAGTTGGGAGCCTGTAATTTTAGCCAGTGTTGGCAATATATCCAGGGTGCTCAAAAGGTGGTTACTGGTACCTTTTCGAAGTTGTCCTTTCCAGTACGCGAAAGCCGGCACCCTTTGACCGCCCTCCCAGGTAGTTCCCTTCCCTTCTCTTAGCCCCCCCGTGGATCCTGCATGGTTTCCATAATTCAACCAGGGCCCGTTATCGGAAGTAAACAATATCAGGGTATTATCCAGTATACCATTCTTACGCAAGACATTAACGATATTCCCAATTCCCCAATCCAACTCCATCATAACGTCTCCAAATAGGCCATGTTGGCTCATACCCCGAAATTGATCGGACACACCCAAGGGTACATGGACCATACTGTGGGATAAATACAGAAAGAAAGGATTGCCAGCATTCTTATTTATAAAATCAATACCCCGCTCGTAATACATAGCACTCAATTTGTTCTGGTCATCCAGGGTTTCAATATATTGGATGGTCTTATTTCCTTCGATTAACGGAAGTTTGGGGTACATCGCTTTTCTTCCGCTATGCGGCTTTCCATCATAATCCACCGGCCACATATCATTGGAATAGGGCAAACCCAGAAATTCGTCAAACCCATGTTGTAATGGGAGAAACTTCTCATGATGCCCCAAGTGCCATTTACCAACAATTGCGGTGCGATACCCTTTCGTTTTTAATACCTCTGCGATCGTAGTTTCCTCAGAGTTCAAGCCATGATAGGCGGTGTGGTTTAGCGCACCGGTTATACCTATCCTGTTCGGGTAGCAACCGGTAAGTAGCGCTGCGCGCGAAGCACTGCAAACAGCCTGTGCTGAATAGAAGTTGGTGAAGATCAGACCATTTGTAGCCAGGCGATCGATATTGGGGGTTGAATAGCCGGTAGCCCCAGTATATCCCACGTCTCCATAACCCAGGTCATCAATAAAAATCAGGACGATATTGGGCATTTCATCCTCAGACTGACATCCGAGCATAACCGCGAGTGCTAATAAGAACGTTATTCGAATGATTGGCATGGAATTTCTAATTAAGATAACACAAAAGACATATATTGAATGTCATGAAAATTCAATTTCTGCTTGTCTTGTGCATTTTGTTTTTCAACTGCAACCCTGCGGTAGATGAAGTCTTTGAAAAAGACCCCCCCTACCATGGTACAATTTTCCTCGATCCGGATATCATACTACCCACGGATCCTTCCGCTTTCCAGTCATTAAATTATTCTGGCCAGGAAATAAGAACAATGTTTGACAGAAGAGTGAATGACTGGGTAGAGGTTAATGCTTTTATTTTTGACGTCACATATAATGATGGATTAACAACCCGGGCACAGGTTAATCCCGAATTTGAAACGAAGGAGTCAGCAGAGATTGAAGCAGAAAAGTATGCCATCGAAGTTGGAAGATTACCTTCAGCCTTGAGAAGAGATGTGAATGAGCTTTGGATACACAAGGGAGAAAATCTATTTGGAGGCGGAAACAACAGTATATTAATTCATACCGGCCAGTCTGCTAATTACGAGGCAGACGGAATTTTAGAAGAAACCCTGGTGCATGAGGCCTCCCACACATCTCTGGATGCAGATTACTCGAATCATCCTGATTGGCTCGATGCTCAAAAAAAGGATCCAACTTTTATATCTACTTATGCACGGGATAACCCGGAGAGAGAGGACATTGCAGAAACTTTCTTATTATACCTGGCTGTGGAATATCGTTCGCATAGAATCAACACGGAGCTGAAAACAACGGTAGAGGAGACCGTGCCCAACAGGCTGTCTTTCTTCAGGAATCTTCCGCTTGATCTTTATCCATTCGAAAATTAATCCAGGAATCGAGCTCGTTCCTCAGGGGTAGGGAGCCTGCAACTTTCCTTTTTACCGAAGAAACGGTATCGGTTCTTTGCGATTATATCGTAACACCAGTCCAGGAATGGACCTGGTAAAACCCTGAATATCCTTAACCATCTCCAGTTTGACCGGGTGAGTTTCAGAATTTCAAATATGGCGTGGGACTTAAGGCTCATTTTCCCATTGTGATAGAGTACGAGGGTATCCAGTTTCTTGAGATGCTCATCAGGGAGAAACTTCTGGGCGGTAGTGCCCTGTAGCGGAGCAACGTACAGCATTAAATCGTTATCTGACCGTAGCACGAAATCTACAGCTCTATTGCAAAGACCACAAACCCCATCAAAAAATAATACGGGTTTATCGGGTGTTACTGTGCTGGTCAAGGATCAGTTGTATATTTGCGGCTATGAAGATCGTCGAAGTAACAACCCCAAAACAGGCAAAAGAGTTTGTTCTTTTTCAGCCGAGACTTCTTAAAAATGAACCTGCTTATATCCGGCCGTTGGATAAGGACATCGAGGGAGTATTTCATAAAAAGACCAATCGGACATTGCGAAATGGCAAAGTTATACGCTGGCTGCTAATCGATGACAAGGGTAAAACTATTGGTAGAGTGGCGGCATTTGTCAATAACAAGACCGTTAACAAAGACAATGATCAACCCACGGGGGGGATGGGTTTTTTTGATTGTATTAACTCGCGAGAATCGGCGTTCATGCTTTTCGATACTTGTAAGGAGTGGTTGGTCAACGAGGGAATGGAGGCCATGGACGGCCCCGTGAATTTCGGGGAACGCGACCGGTGGTGGGGACTCCAGGTGGACGGTTTTGACAGGGAGCCCAATTACTGCTGCAATTATAACCCTCCATATTACCAGGAATTATTTGAAGCATATGGCTTTAAGCTATACTTTAAGCAATTCACTTTTGGAAGACCTGTCATGGATCCATTGTCGGAAAGGGTCATTGAGAAAGCCAAATTGATTGCACAGGATCCCGATTACTCATTTCGACACATGCGGTTAAAGGAACTGGCAAAGTATACGGAGGATTTCAGGACTATATACAACAAGGCATGGGGGAAACACGCTGGTGTTACATCTCTTTCGGAAAAGCAGGCAAAGGCCCTTATTGGTAAAATGAAACCCCTTATTGATGAAAAGATCATGTGGTTCGGCTACTATAAAGACGACCCGGTGTCTTTTTTCCTCAGTATTCCGGAATTCAACCAGATTGTAAAGCACCTCAATGGCAAGTTGGATTTGATAGGAAAGTTGAAATTCCTTTACCACAAAAAAATGCAAACGGTCAAGAAATCATTGGGGATAGTATTTGGTGTCGTTCCTGAGCACCAGGGTAAAGGTGTCGAGGGGGCAATGATTAGCGCGTCCCGAGTTCTCTATCAGGATGAATACAAGCGCTACGAAGATATAGAGATGAATTGGATTGGAGATTTTAATCCCAAAATGCTCAAAGTAGTGGAACAAGTGGGTGGCAAGGTTGTGAAAACCCACCATACCTATCGCAAACTATTTGATGAGTCAAAACCTTTCAGGAGAGCTACGATAAAGAACTGATGTCAAAGAAGAGGAGGTCAGACTTTTTGCTGAAGTATCTGGGTAGAGGCATCCTTTCCCTTGCAATTCTGATTACAGCATTTATTCTGATAAAGGACAGTGAACTGGTACGAGAGGCCGACTGGCTCAAGGCGATTTCAGGGCAGGAATGGTTGGTTTATCTTGTATTCACTACCTCTGAAATTGTGTTTGGGTTAATACCTCCCGAACTGTTCATGATATGGTCGCTTCACCATGGAATTTCAGATTACTATACCATCAATGTACTGTTCTTGTTTCTGATAAGTTATGCTTCCGGTGTTATCGGATACTATATAGGTTCAAGGTTTTCAAAGACCTCCCTTTTTATGCGCTTTTATGAGAGTTATTTAAAAAAATACGAAGGATCTTTTCGCCGATATAGCGGATTCATTCTTTTTGTTGGGGCAGTTACCCCACTTCCCTTTTCCGCAATGTGTATGCTTGTTGGTGCCTTAAACTATTCATCAGGAAAATTCTACCTCGTTTCACTTACCAGGATACTGCGCTTTGCAGTATATGGATATTTAATATGGCAGGTGAATGCGATATAAAAAGTATTTTCTAATTTACCGTATGTCAAAAGAAAGTATCCATGGATCAAACAATTAAGACCGTATTAGATAAAAATCAGGGGGAACCAGAATTCTTGCAAGCCGTAGAGGAAGTTTATGAATCGGTTATACCTGTTTTGGATAAGAAATCTATTTATCGAAAGGAAAGAATTTTTGAAAGGATGACCGAGCCTGAGCGGATTATATCTTTCAGGGTCTGTTGGGAAGATGACAATCAGGATGTTCAGATTAATCGTGGATTTCGTATTCAGTTTAATAGTGCGATTGGTCCATATAAGGGAGGCTTGCGATTTCACCCCACGGTGAATCACAGTATACTCAAGTTCCTGGGGTTTGAGCAGATCTTTAAAAATGCCCTAACGGGAATAGCGATGGGCGGAGGTAAAGGTGGGTCGGATTTTGATCCAAAGGGCAAATCAGACAGGGAGGTAATGAGATTCTGTCAGGCTTACATGAGTGAACTGAGTCATCATATCGGGCACCGGATCGACGTGCCTGCCGGTGACATTGGTGTTGGTGCAAGGGAGATCGGGTATATGTTTGGTGCTTACAAAATGATAAAGAATGAATTCTCCGGTGCACTTACGGGCAAGGGGATTGATTGGGGAGGAAGTTTGATCCGACCCGAAGCCACCGGGTACGGGTTGATTTTCTTCGCTCAGTATATGCTGGAAACCCATAATGATTCACTCGAAGGCAAATCCTGCCTGGTTTCTGGTTCAGGGAATGTGGCTCAATACGCCATGCAGAAGATTTTGCAATTGGGCGGGAAACCACTCACGTGTTCTGATTCCAGTGGCTTTATTTACGATGAAGAAGGAATAGATGTTGAGAAGCTGGAGTTTATTAAGGAGTTAAAGAATGTGAAGAGAGGAAGGATAAAGGAATATGCCGAAAAATATAAGTCGGCCGTTTATACAGCTTCAGAAAAAGGGGATGATCACAATCCCCTATGGGATCACAAGGCCGATTGTGCATTCCCCTGTGCTACACAGAATGAAGCCAATGAGAAGGATGCTGAGAATATGATAAAAAATGGGATATCGGTTGTTGCAGAAGGAGCCAATATGCCTATTTCGAATGAGGGGATTAAAGTATTGATTGATAATGGCGTGATGTATGCTCCGGGAAAAGCAAGCAATGCAGGAGGTGTTGCTACATCGGGTCTTGAAATGGCTCAGAATTATTATGGGCTGAAATGGTCAGCAGACCAGGTGGAGGAACAGCTACGTCAGATCATGAAGAATGTTCACGATAGTTGCTTGAAGGCGGCTGAGAAATATGGAATGAAGGGTAATTATCAGGCAGGAGCCAACATTGCTGGATTTACCAAAGTGGCAGATTCCATGCTTGACCAGGGCATTATTTAAGGATTTCCCGTCCTATTACGAGTTTTTGTATCTCCGAAGTTCCCTCACCGATAGTACATAACTTCGAGTCGCGATAATACTTCTCAACGGGATAGTCTTTGGTGTATCCATATCCGCCAAATATTTGGACAGCCTCTGTAGACACCTCAACACATACCTCAGAAGCATAATATTTAGCCATAGCAGATTCCCGTGTAACCTTTTTACCGGCATCCTTCAGTTTTGCAGAGTTCTCTGTCAATAGACGGGCTGCTTCAGTCTTTGTTGCCATCTCGGCCAGCTTGAATGATATCCCTTGGAATTTGGAAATTGGCTGACCGAACTGTTCTCTTTCTTTGGAGTAGCGAATTGCTTCTTCTAGGGCACCTTCTGCAATACCGACACTCAAGGCAGCAATTGAAATTCTTCCTCCATCCAATACTTTGAGCGATTGTACAAAACCTTCACCGACTTCGCCGATCACGGCATCTTCGTGGACCCTGCAGTTCTCAAAAATCATTTCGGTGGTCTCCGAAGCGCGCATACCCAACTTATTCTCTTTCCTGCCCTGCAAAAATCCCGGATTTGAGCGCTCAACGATGAAAGCCGTCATTCCGTGTGAATCACCTACTTCACCGTTTCTGGCAATCACCACAGCGACATCTCCACTATTTCCGTGAGTAATGAAATTTTTTGCACCATCGATGATCCACGTACCACCTTCTTTTCTGGCAACTGTTCGCATATTTCCCGCATCAGATCCCGTATTGGGTTCGGTAAGGCCCCATGCACCGATCCATTCACCCCTGGCTAGCTTTGGCAGATATTTATTTTTCTGATCCTCATTGGCATGTTGAAGAATATGCCCTGTACACAGCGAATTATGAGCGGCGACAGAAAGACCGATTGAAGGATCCAGTTTACCTATCTCACTAATAACGGTTACGTATTCTTGATAGCCCATTCCCGACCCGCCGTATTCTGCAGGAACTAGCACTCCCATGAGTCCCAGGTCTCCTAGCAGTTGTAGAAGTTCTACCGGGAACATTTGAGACTCATCCCACTCCATTTTGTAGGGGGTGATTTCCTTTTTTCCAAACTTGCGGATCATCTCCGCTATCATTTTCTGGTTTTCGCTCTTTTGCTCCATTTCCTTACTCTTTATATCTATAAAACCGTAAAAATAGGTGACTTGTTTGGGTGCAGCCAGTTTATTCGAAAGATAACATGCAGGCTAATAATAAAGGCCTATTTTTGCATCGAAATTTAAATAGTTACAATGAGAATTGCAGTTATTGGAACAGGGTATGTAGGCCTGGTAACTGGAACCTGCTTTGCTGAAACTGGTAACCATGTAACCTGTGTTGATATCGATCCTGCTAAAGTAGAGTCCCTTAGAAACGGAGTCATACCTATTTATGAGCCGGGACTCGAAGTCATATACGAAAGAAACGTCCGGCAAGAGCGATTGGAGTTTACAACTGACTTGGCCAGGGGTATAGAAGGAGCGCAAATTATATTTTTAGCTCTCCCGACCCCTCCGGGTGAAGATGGGTCGGCGGATCTACAGTATGTACTGGGGGTCGCCGAAGAATTGGGAAAAATCATCGAAGAATATGTCGTTATAGTTGATAAATCGACTGTTCCGGTGGGTACCGCAGACAAAGTACGACTAAAAGTGGCAGAGAATGCCCGATGCGATTTCGATGTAGTCTC
>JAHEKQ010000121.1 GCA_024638265.1 Flammeovirgaceae bacterium | reverse complement strand
AAATGATCTCAAAACACGGAAATGATTTCTTTGATCATTTCACAGCCGGTTTTGAGTGGCCGGAAGTGGAAGGGAATTATATCATTATCATTTCTGAACGCCCGTTCAGAACCGGGATTACCCAAGTCAGGATTAAGGTAAATGAACTGGAAGTTTTCCAGAGTTTTCTTCAGCCCAGAAATTCCTTCCTGGAAGATCTGGCCGGGTATACTATGCTTCTGACCGTACAGTATATCATGAACTATCACCAAATCTACCTTGAACTTGAAGGAAAGGATCGACGCGGTACAGGTATTTATTAATGAAAGCATGAAAAAATGAGACACATACAAAAAATTATTTTTACTATTTTTTTCCTTTCCGCAGGACTGATGGTATTGGGCCAGGATCTTGTTTACAGGCCCATTAACCCTGCATTCGGAGGGAACTACCTGAATTATTCGTGGCTACTCAGCCAGGCACAGGCACAAAATGATTTTGCCGAGGATCCGAGTGCCTCATTATACGGCCAGGATCCCCTGGCTACATTCCAGGATGATTTAAACCGGCAAATACTTAACCAGCTGTCCAGGGCCCTGGTAAGTGACCTTTTTGGCGAAGACGGCAGGTTAAATGAGGGACAGTTCGAGATTGGGAATTACCAGATCGAGGTAATCAACGGTCTAAATGGGGTGAATATTGGAATACTGGATATTCTATCAGGAAGTAATACGACTGTAACAGTCCCTTATTATTGATGAGACACCTCCAAAATATTGCCCTTGTTTTAATCC
The DNA here is from genome assembly GCA_024638265.1 of Flammeovirgaceae bacterium. GTDB lineage: Bacteria > Bacteroidota > Bacteroidia > Cytophagales > Cyclobacteriaceae > JAHEKQ01. Next base: position 6,852 of record JAHEKQ010000121.1, on the reverse strand, counting down.
TGTCTTCCTGCAGCCAATACCTTCACCAACCCCTCAGGATTACCCAGCCCAGGATCGGATCAGAATCCGAACAATATGAAGCGTTGAAAGCACTGCCTGAACCTCGCGATCCACTCGTGGTTGCAGTCTATAAATTCAGGGACCAGACTGGACAGTACAAGGATACGGAGATGGGTGCAAGTTGGTCCACCGCCATTACACAGGGAGCCACCTCTATCCTGCTCAGGTCCCTTGAAGAGAGTAAATGGTTTATCCCAATCGAAAGGGAGGGATTAAACAACCTGTTGAATGAAAGGAAAATTATTCGTTCCAGCAGGGAGGGATATGGTAATCCGGACCCTAACCAACCTATAATACCTCCATTATTATATGGCGGTGTTCTACTCGAAGGCGGTATAATTTCTTTCGATTCGAATATTATGACAGGAGGAGCCGGGGCCAGGTATTTCGGAACCGGGGCTTCCGGGCAATACCGACTGGACAGGATCACAATTTACCTGAGGGCAGTATCGACAAGCAATGGCAGGATTCTCAAAACCGTCTACACATCCAAAACCATCCTTTCCCAACAAGTGGATGTGGGAGTATTCAAGTTTGTTAACCTGAGAAGACTACTGGAAGCCGAAACCGGATTTACTTATAATGAACCCGGGGAAATGGCGGTAAGGGAAGCAATTGAAAAAGCAGTAGTTAGTCTTGTGGTGGAAGGAATTCATGACAACCTCTGGCAACTGAAAGAACCACAGGATATTGACCATCCACTTATCAAGAACTATCAATTTGAGAAACAGGAAAGCCAGCTTACCAATGTATTCGGAGCCGCTAAGAAAAAAGACCGTTCCAACATTTCCATTGGCGGACAACTGGGCGGCTGGTATTACCTGGGTGACATTAGCGGGGCAACGTTGCTCCCCGCTATTGGGATTTCCGGTGAAGCATATTCCGATCAAAAATGGTCAGTGGAACTTTCAGCCACGTACGGTCGGCTCGGTACTGAAAATTATTACCGAGGTGAAGCCCTTGCTTCAGAACTATCGATGAAATACCGCTGGTATCCTCAAATTAAGACGACTCCTTTTGCGAGTGTGGGGCTTGGAAGCTTTTCGGAGATCTCCAATAACCAGGAAGACATCGATCCACTCTCCAAAATTTATCCATACTTATCAGCTGAGCTTGGCTATGAATACTTATTAAGTAACAAAGCCCTGCTATTTGCCAGTGCGAAATACCGTTACCTCTTCTTTGACGATTTGGACTATATCAAAAGGGGTAATTTCTCAGATGCTTTCCTCGAAACCCGGATCGGGTTAAGATTCTTTATTCCACCAAAAAATAATCCGAGACCATGATGATCAAGGTTTCACGTTATATTTCCTTTTTCCTTATTCTGCTGCTTTACAGTTGCCTCGAAGACACCTTTGAGCCTTTTTATTTCGGTTCATTATCCGGTTATGTTTATGACAATTTCAATGACCAGCCACTTCGCGGGGTGGAAATCAATACCAACCCCAGTTCAAGCGTAGTATTTAGTGATAGTACCGGATATTTCGAGATTGAAGAGATTGCCTCTGGCGAGTATTCATTTACCGCCAATATCAATGGATATGAGAAAGAATTCATAAACGCCAGTATTATCAATGGGGTAACAACTGAAATCACTTTCAAACTGGAACGTCAAGTTATCACTCCTGAAGAGGCCACCAACCCGGATCCTACTTCTGAAACGGAAGGAACTGCACGAGATCTCGCATTAAAATGGACTTCCACAGTTCCAAAAAACGACAGCCTTACATTTGATGTGTTTGTCTATGAGTCCAATATTGATTCAATAGCATTCAGTAAAATTAATACGAAAGACACCTTTTTTATTCTGAATGAACTGCGCTATGAAACAACCTATTACTGGCAGGTAAATACCATTTCATCCACCGGTGGGAAGTCTAATGGGGTTATCTGGAGTTTTACCACCCTGGATTTTCCCGACAACCGGTACCTGTACAGTTCGGGCTATACCGGGAATTACCAGGTATACTCTACCAATGCGAATAATGAGCAGAGAATTCAGATAACGCGCACCCCTTATAATAGTCTGTACCCGTTATATAATAGTTCGCGTTCAGAGATCGCTTTCGTATCCAATGCTTCATTGGACAATCAGATCTACTTGATGGATTTCAAGGGTAACAGTAAGCGGAGAATCACCCAATTGCCTATTGCAGGATATCATAACAATGGTATGGGATTCTCGTGGTGGCCTGATAATGGCGGATTTATATACCCCCATTACAACAAGTTGTTCAGCATAGACAGGAACGGATCAAACCTTGTAGAAATAGCCACGGCACCCGTAGACCGACATTTTATCCATTGTGATTATGAAAGCTCCGGTCAGCGAATTGTAGTCCTTACCTCAGGATCACTGATTTATGAAGGGGAGATCTTAATTATGCAGGCAGATGGATCAAATATCATCCAGGTGGTTCCGGATTATCCCGGAATCATTCAATATCCTTCTTTCTCCATAGATGGAAAGTTCCTGATGTACACCCGGGATGTCTCCGGGTTTGAATCGGAAGATGGCCGTCAACTCGATTCAAGAATTTACCTTTTAAACCTCGATACCATGGAGACCACGGACTTGTCTATCAATAAACCAGACGGGACCAATGACCTGCAGCCACGGTTCTCGCCTTTCGGTACTGAAATTATTTTCATGAATGTAATGAACGATGGCAGTGGTACAAAGACCGTCTATTCTGTGGACCTAAACGGGAGTGAGAGAACCATTTTATTTGAAAACGCTGAAATGCCTTATTGGAAATAATATGGAATACCGCGACAACGACAAAGGAGTATTTCCACTGCAACAAATAGAAGAACTCAGCAGCAAAAGGGTATACCTTCGTTACAAGAAGGGTGAAAATGTCTGTAAACACGGGGCCTACAATTCCAGTATTATTTTCATCAATCGTGGACTTGTGAGGATTTACCGGGATGAGATGCACACTTCCAGTACACTTTTCCTCAAAAAGGATGGCGATCTCATTGGTCTCGAAACCTTATTCACCCGGGAAGTTTTTCTATACTCGGCGGAAGCACTTTCGGAATTGGACGTCACACTTTATGACTGCAAAAGATTTAAGGAGTACCTGCTGAAAGAACCTGAAATGGCCAAGGAAGTGATCAAGAGAATTAATATTGATATCGCAGGGATTCTCGATCGTCTTTATTCCCTCTCGACTAAACACGTCTACGGAAGACTCGCAGAACTTCTCCTTTTCCTCGAACACAAAATATATGCTTCCAATCCTTTCAGGCTCACTCTCAGTAAAACCGACCTGGCCGAAATCACGGCGACTTCAAAAGAAAGTATGTCACGACTTTTCCAGGAACTCAAAAGGGATGGAATAATTACCGAGAAAGATCACAGCATTGAGATTGTTGATGAAGAAAAGCTTAAAAGGATCAGCGAGACGGGCTAGTTACATTCCTCAATTATTCTTTTGACATATACCTACTTAGCACTTCGTATTTGTAACCCTGTAAAGCTCCATACTCATCCATCCCTGACGTAACTTATTCTCACCCCAGACAAGGTGTGTCTGTAGGGATTTATCATATAAATATATATAAAATGAAAAATTTACTAGTACTTGGCTTAGTTGCTCTGGTAGTATCTTTTGGTTATGCCCAGGACAATACGGCCACCATTAATCAGACAGGTGAAACCCACTGGGCTATGTCAGACCAGGGTGGATACCTGAACTATTCGCTTCAAACCCAGTTGGGCTTGAACCAGTACGCATACATTTCTCAAATAGGGGGATTTAACAGCGGTGATCAATACCAGGAAGGTGAAAGTAATTGGGCTTATCTCTGGCAGTACGGAATTGGTAACTTTTCGTTCCAGGCACAGTCAGGATTCTTGAATAATGCTGAAGTGTTCCAGGATGGAGGTTCTAACTGGGCTTTTCAAACGCAGATTGGGGATAATAACTATGCCATGATATCACAGTTGATCGAAGGTAATTATTTTACCCAGTGGCAGGACGGTAGTTATAATGTTGCGGAAGGCTATGCCTGGGGCTTCGGGAATTTTTCCGACCAGGCTCAGTTTGGAGAAGATAATTTTAGTCTTGTCCGTTTGAATGGTATTCGAAATAATGCGTTCACCGAGCAGTATGGTGTGGACAACTATGCCTACGCTGAAGTTTTATTTGGATTTGGAAATATCCTGCAAATAAGACAGGAAGGTGAGTTGAATGAGGCTGTGATCATTGTTGAAGAAGAAAGTGAAGGTAACCAGGCCTATATCACACAGTACGGATATGGAAATGATGCCGGAACTGAACCAGGTGATGAGGGAGAACCCGGAATCTACCAGTCAGGTGAAGCAAACTATGCCAATATTTTACAGGATGGTTTCGAAAATCATGCCAGGATCAAGCAGATTGGTGCATATAATAGTGCCAATCAATTCCAGTTTGGTGAATACAACATGGCAACTGCCCACCAGTATGGTACATTCAATATGGCATACCAGATGCAACGAGGTTACGGTAACCGGGCAACGATCATTCAATTTGGTACTGGAGAAGGTGAAGAAGTGTATAATTGGGCAGGCCAGGATCAAATCGGAGTCTTTAACTCAGGTTTCATACTGCAAAGGGGCTATGGAAACAATGCTTACCAGTATCAGGATCGCAGCAACAGTGCGAGTTTTGAACAAATAGGCGAATTCAACGAGTCGAATCAATTCCAGTATGGACAGAACTTCGGAATCGGATGGCAGATGGGATCGTCTAATATCAGCTTCCAGGAGCAACTTGGTGTAAATAATTTGGCGTTTCATACACAATTGGGACTTGGTCATAATGCCACGACCACTCAAAGCGGTTTTGGTAATAGGTCACACATTTTCCAGCATAACTAGCCAATAAGCAGGCCATGATGAAGACATTCACTAAAAAGGGATTGATATTACTGATGAGCCTTATGATCGGGTCAGCTTTGATGGCTCAGCATCTGCAAGGTACATTGTCTTCTGAATTGGTGGAATCAGGCAAGTTCCTGAATGATCGCGCTTGCCAGGCAGACGACGGGGTTTATTTGCAACAGGTTGGCCTTGTCAACCAGGCAATGATTACCCAATGGTCTGCCCTGTATGGTGGTAATTCAGCAGATATCGTTCAAGATGGGTTCTTCGAATCCGTAATTCTTCGCCAATATGGTCGCGGTAATTTGGCAGATTTTTATCAGGCAGGAGGAATGAACACCATCAATGTTTATGAACGGGGTAATAATATTTCAAGCATCATATTACAAGCCGGGGTAGGCAATTCGGTCTACCAGGAGTTGGGAAGTGATGGAATGAATTACCGAATTATTCAACTGGGCTTGGGTCACGAAGTCATCGACCTCGGATTCAAACCCGTCAATCCCGGGTACCGTATAGTACAGACCGGTATAAAGGGAATGAAAATCACCATTCAGCATCGCTGATTAGTTTAGAGCCCCGGCTGCAAGGTCGGGGCTTTTTGGTTTAAGAGTTTACGCTGCACAAGGTTGAGGATTGCGATTGTCATCCTGAAGGACCGAAGGATGACCAACTGACTAACTGTCCAACTGCCCCGACCACCGACCACCGACTACTCACTACCGAATAAACTGTTCATACCAAATCTTCTTATTCCTATAAAAGAAGATATAGGCAATAGTCATAATGATCCCGGTAGCGATTCCCACCATTCCAAAGAAGGGGGTTTCCGGCACCCGTGTGAGTATTTCTGAAGCAAACGCTGCATAAAGGCCCATGACGGACCAGTACATGAATGCGAAATGCGAGAAAATGTACTTCTTCTTGTTTTTTCTCCTGAGTACGGGAATCATTCCCCCAATTAAAGTAAGGGTACTGACCAGGGCAGCGAAATGGAAAATGCCAAATCCTCCAAATAATTTATAGATCAGGAAGGCCGTCAGATTCACCCCGATCATACTCACCACGTAGGCGTATCCCCACTTCTTATGAGTACTGGTTCCCTTCTTTCCAAAGATCACGACCGACCCAAATACCAGGGCCAGGATTGATGAGATTAAGTGTAGCGTTCCGGTCATAGGAAGTCAAAAGTTAAAAGTTAAAATTATTCAGCTCTACCGCTTTACTGCTCTACCGCTCTACTGCTTGACCTTCTCCAATTCCATATGAAAAAACGGGTACCACTGCTGTCCGTCTGGGCTGTATTTGCCGTCTTCGACCCAGGTTTTGTCATCAAACTTCAAGGTATATTCAACCCGTCCGCCGTTGGGTACATCGAATGACCAGGTGAGCACGTTGGCTTCATAAGTGGCATCGGCCAGCACATAATTACCATCCATGGTATAGGCACTGAATTTATACTCCTTGGACGGTGCATCGAAATGTATAACTCCAAAGGCCCGGAAAATAACCGAATCCGATTGAGGGACCCTGCCCGTACCCCTTATAACGAGGATTTTACCATCCAATTCATAGTTTATGTCCTCAGACTGGCTGATTTCCATTTTGCCTTCGGGGGTTTGAGAAACGGCGTTTCCTTTCCATTTTCCTACCATGTCCTTAAAGACTGCCATGTTAGAATCTTGCCCAAAGGTCGTTTTGAAGGAAGTAAGTCCCACCAGGATCGATATGATCAATATTAGCTTTTTCATAATTGTATAGTTTAAATTTTAAGTCCTATTGAATATTTCCCAGGTAATCTTTTAGGTCGGACACATACTGGTCCATAGCCTTGATTCCCTTCTTTGTTATTTTGCAGGTTGTTAAGGGTTTCTTACCCTTAAATTCCTTTTTCACGGAGATATATCGCGCATCCG
>JAHEKQ010000035.1 GCA_024638265.1 Flammeovirgaceae bacterium | reverse complement strand
CTGAAATCATCCAATTGTTCTCATTTCTCAGCTCAGTCCTCATACTGGCTCCGGACTGGTTAAAGGCTACTTTATCACCATCGGCCACATAGAAAAAGGCTGATGAATACCCGTTGATCAAATCGGATTGGGTTGCTTCAGTCGAACTCGTGGGCGCCTGAAGCTTGCATTCCCCAATAAAAGCCTGGAACCTTGGGATATAGTAAGGAGCACCGTATCCGGTGGGTTGGGAATTTACCGAAATATTAATGTCAGAACTGGTGCTGCTGGAACCGATATTGTCTGTGGCTACTGCAGTGATTGTATAATTTCCCTCGGCAACATTACTCCAATCAAACGAATAAGGTAAAGAGGTGTCTTCACCCAGTTTTATTTCGTCCTGGTAGAATTCCACCTTAGAGATGGTACCGTCAACATCAGATGCGTCAGCGGTCAGCATTATATCTTCACCTTCAGTAAAAGTGCTATTGCTTGGTGGTGAGGTGATGCTTACTACTGGAGGATTGTTGGGAGCTGTATGAGTTACGTCCAAAGTAAAAAAAGATACCTGTGCATAATCTCCTGGGTCACCTGAATTATTTTGATTGTAATTACCGGCTTTAAAATACATCCAATCATCCTGAAAGCCACTATTGGTCATATCCACTACCTGTACTACATCTTCCTTCCCCTCTCGCATAATGGTTACTGTCAACGTATTAAAGACTACCTCGATCTTGTAACTGAACATCTCCCCGAGGGCAATGCCATCAGCAGGATCAGGAGCACTGTTACTTCGGCTTCCAATCATTTCGTACCACTGTTCTGAGGTAGTGGTTGGTTCATGAGCTATATAAATAGATCCTTTGGAATTACCGGGAAGTTTGCGGTAATAGATACGACAGGGTTCATCATCGGAGGCATGGATCTGGCCAATGATCACACGGCCCACCTTATTCGACTCCCCCGTTGTAGATACGTGATCCACCGCCACCGTAGCGGTCATGGTCCCGTCTACCCCACCCGATGCTTCCTGGTTGGCAAGGGTGGATGAAGAAAATACCCAGTTATTCAGCCCGATTCCTTTAGTACTTATGCTAGTTTCCCCTGCACGAAGCATCTCCCTGAGTTCACTTCGCGGGTAGCTGCTTCCCCCAGTTGCTCCGTCGTTCGGGCAAACAAATACCATGGCTCCTGTTACAGGATCTGTATAAAATTCATCTTCACTTTCAAATCCATTTGAGAGAACACTTTCCAGAACCTCTGTCTGATCCGGCAAAGTGATTTTCCATTGAGTTAAGTCAAAATTTCCACTGGGTGGCAAATTAGGATCCTGGGCCATCGATCCTGAGAAAACAGCCAGGGTCAACAGCCAGGTAAGAAATATCTTTCCAGTAAAAAATCTTTCCGTGTACATTCTGCTCACTTAAACAATATTCATTGTTCGATAATTCTAGTACATCAACTTCAAAGGAAGATTTTGCTCTACGATGAGCTGACCGGAATTATCTATTTTGTTGTCATTGTGTGAATTGTTCTTTGCTCCCCACATCCGTGCCACCAGTTTGACATCATTATTTCTGAAGGTATTACCTGAAATATCTACATTGATAATGCCGTATGTATTTATCAGAATGCCGTTCTCCTCTTCTAGCCCACAATGTGTGAAGGTACTACCCTGCACAATCAAATTTCCTCCAACGGTAGACTCGTCATACCCCCCACGGTAATAATCAATTACATTCTTGGCTACACCATCAAACTGACAATTGACCACAAATACGTTCTCAGCATTGTAATCTCCCCGGTCGTCATTTTCTGCGGCTAATTCCAAGCCATTCTTGCAGTTTCTGATTACCGTCGACTTAATTTTGATGTACTCGGAGAATGAATACTTATATGCTTTGAGTACATAATTAAAATTTGATATTTCTGCATTCTCGACCGTCAGATTGTAGAGACTGGACATGTTGCTTTTCAGGCTGGCAAAAGCATAGTTTTCACCAGAACCTTTTAGGTGTATTGATTTCAAAATAAGGTGACCTTTGGGGTTCATTCTAAAAGCAGGAGTTTCCTCAGGACCATTGTATAAAATGGTTGCCTTCCTTAAAGTATCTGCCGAACTTACAGTTACACGCTTACCGATATCCAATGGTTCTTCCAGTTCGTAACTTTCTGCCGTCAATTGAATAATATCACCAGGTTGGGCCTTGGAAACTGCGTCTCTCAATTCTTGAGAATTACTTACCCTATGAGTCTCGGGTTCTAACTCCCCGGATTCAAGGTTATACCAGTCAGGACCGTATTCAGAAAAATCCAGGATATCGGGAATTTCATCGGGTGTATAGGCGACTGCGCCAATTGAGTTTTCCTCTTCCCGTGAATTTCCAAATAAATCCACCGTGATTTGGTCAAATTCAAACCCACTGTGGACTTCTACATTGCTTATGGGGTTAGAAGGCACCCAAAGATATTCCCCAAGGCTCCTCATCTGGAAATCAACTTCCGCAAGGCCTTCCACACCCCTGAATCCAAGGCCTTGGTTATTGATTGCATTACTTTTGAAATCAATCCCGTCGATTGAGTCGTGACGCACGATTGGAAGGTCATCCCCCTGATCATTATAGATAATATTATTAGCGACAAGTGTACGTATTGGTGTTTCAGATCGTATCTCCGAAGCGGGAAGCACCTCTTTTTGGTCTAAATTTGATCCCACACCAAACTGCCATGGTGAGGTACAATTCACCCATGAATTGAAGGCAACTACTACATCGGTGACCTGGATGTATCGATTAAGGGGTGATTTGGGAATACCGTTCATTACTGCCAACGGACTTCTGAAAACCTGACCCTTAAGATTATAGAAATAATTATTAGTCACCCAATGCCCCGTTCCTATCAGTCTAATACCACCGATTTGCTCACTATTTTCATCTCCAATAAAATAATTACCATCAATTACACAGTAATTACCATGCCTGGTAACCAGGGATCCCTCACTTTTATAGAATATATTTTCTTTGAATTCATTAAAGTTGGATTTACTGGATATGATCTCCACCTCACCGTTACACTGGTTAAAGAGGTTATTATTCACCATTGTATAACTGGGGCTCATCGATGTACCACTATTTCCCAGTTGGATGGTCTCAGCACTTGGACCCCCTTTCGGAGGTCTAAACCCAAAGTGGTTATTGTTGATTTTGTGATAGTTCCTGACATTCTTATTCCCTTCCAAATCTACTCTAATGGTAGGTCCTCTATTCGATTTGCCGGCCAGATAGCAGTGATCCAGTTGATTATGTCTCCCTTTGAAACGCACCCATAGATCCTGCAGGTTTCGCTGTGCCTTATTATATTCCTTGATGACACAATTTGTAACTCTGCAATTATTGGCAACTAAATCGTCGTCAATGGCAAACTCAATAACACTTCCGGAGGGGGAGGCTCCATTTAAGAAAAATAGTCCCTCAACAACCAGGTACTCCCCTCCTAACTTTAAATCCGATTCTCCTTGAATTAAAACTTCACCCGGGGTCTCAGCTCTCAACGTAATGGGTTGATTTTCGGTCCCCTTCCCGGTGAACCTGATGCTGATATCATTCCATTCCCCGTTTGCCATTTCAATCACAGTCCCGGGTTGGGCATTTGAGATGGCATTGTTTAATTCATCTGCATTTGTAACACTTACTATCTCCCGCGTGTCAGTCGATTGGCAACTAATCATTATTACAAATGCAGTAGCTAGTATAAGAATCTGTTTCATCGTTTTCATTTTTCCATTCTCAAAATGTAGTTTCGGGCGAATTCACTCCACCTGTTTAATCAATGGCTCTTAACTTCTCAAGACCATTAATATTCCGTTCTAAAACTACCCGAACGTCTTCGGATTCAATATGACCTAAAATTCCCCAGGGACCATCGTAACCTGCGTCCAGCAATGCTTTCATCATTTCGTATTCACGATCCCCATCTCCAACCGTTAAAATCTGCGGTCCACCATCTTTCATTCCATTGATGTTGACGTGTGATAAATACGGTTTGATTTTTTGTACGATTTCCGGAAACTCGTTCAGGTAATCATGGGCATGGTGGAAGTTATAAACCATTTCCAAAGATACCTCGGACAGACTCTCAATGATTTCAACTTGATTATATGGGTTCCCGAACCATCCCTGATGATTGTATAGCAGGACCTTGCAACCGGTTTCTTCTGCTTTCTGGGCTACGAAACTGACGAACTCGCTGGCCAGTTTAAGCGATTGTTCCTGATCGAGGTCTTCAAAAAAGTTATTGCTGAAACTCAGCCAAATGTCTGGTTTGGTCCCCGAGATTTTCAGGATATCAAAAATGCGTTCATTTACCGGGCTCAATTTTTCAAGGCTATCCCTTTTCGCATTAAGCCACAGGAATACAGAGGAAATCTCCAATCCGTGTTCACCGGCAAGTTCGATTTCTTCTTGCAAGTTAAGTGGATATCCGGTCCTCAATTCATAGCCATATTGAGTAAACCCCATTTCTTTAAGCATTACAACTCGTTCAACCGGCGAACGTTTCTCCGCATCGAAAGTCACGACGCACCAGGGTATGATCTCTTGGTTTACACTCGAATCATCCGAAGCAGAGCACAGGCTTTGCAATAGTAAAATTAAAACCAGTATTCCTGGGCGAATTAGATTCCAGAGGAGATTACTCATGGTGGTTAATCGTGCCATTACTTATTTACAACTGTTCCCGGTCCTATCGATGATTCCCTAAACCACACTTCGGCATAACTACCATTGGCATATTGCTTCTCTACATCTCCCTCAAACGTATTGGCTCCCGTACTCCAAACCATATTGGTTTCAGGGTTCCTCCCATTGGTCTGATTATAAGCGCCTTGTTTGAAGAATTGGTTTTCTCCCTCATAGGCATTTTGTCGCTCAGTCCCATCACGACCTATCACGCTATACAAGTCAATAATTTGCTGTGGAATATCCTCTTTATTCGTGTATTCCGAAGCCAGGAGGTTTTTCTTAAATGTTGTGGTATCATGTCCTTCACTGGTAAAGGTGAGGTACATAATGCCTTCATATATATTCACTTCATAGCTAAACTCTTCACCAAGTTTAATCCCGTCTTCAGGTTCCTCAGGATACATATCGGAAGCTGAACCGATTATGGACATATCATAACCCCACACCGCAGTTGAAAAATCCCAACGACCATCATTCTCTCCCTCTGTATTGATTTCATAATTCCAGAAGACCGATCCGTTCTCATGGCCGGGATATTTCTTGTAGAAGATTTTCAAGGGTTCATTCTCGTGTCCGTCATCGCTGTGAATCTGACCAACCACCACTGAATAAGAAGCAGCGACACGTGCATCCCCGGAGGTGGATACGTGCATGACCTTCAGTGTACCGGTAAGCTTGCCTCCCACCTTTGGTGTCCATCTATCCTTCTGGCCTAGTTCGGTCCTGGTATTATGTGAATTTGGGGATGTAATACCGCCATTTGGTGCTTTAAATACTACCCAATCTTGTCCGTCATTCACATCATAGAAATAATCCTCGTGTTCAAAGTTCAATAGGTCAGTCGCCGATTCACCATTTCCCAGTAGAATTCTCCATTGATCGAGATTAGATAAAACATCACTTGGAAATTTAGTCTCTGATTCCGTCAGAGTGGATGCTTCTTTGTTGGAAGTAGAGCTACAGCTTAGGATAAAAATACCCAGAAAGAGATAAAGAAAAGGTTTTAAAAGTTTCATAAAGCAACAAGGTTAGGTGTCTCAATAAGCGGGGGTTTAACTACGACCGTATTTTCCGGATAAGGGCCAGGCATTCCTTCACTTTTGTCTCCAGCCCCTCATAGTCCTCGTTCTTCAATACATCCTTGGAAATCAACTTAGAACCCATTCCCACGCAGGTCACCCCTGCATTAAACCATCCTGTTAAGTTTTCTTCCGTGGGCGAAACTCCTCCGGTTGGCATCACCGATGTCCAAGGTTGAGGTCCCTTTATCCCACTCACGAAACCCGGTCCATAAGTACCTCCCGGGAATAATTTCACCAGTTCGCATCCCAATTCTTCTGCCCTGGTAATTTCGGTTAATGATCCACAGCCAGGGGACCAAAGTATCTTTTTACGATTACAGGCTATGGCGATATCCTCCCTGAGCACCGGCGTTACAATGAAGTTGGCTCCGAGCTGCATATACATGGCGGCTGTCCCCGCATCGGTGACAGATCCCACACCCAAAATCATTTCTGGAAGGGAATCCTCAGCATATTTATTCAACTCGCGAAAGATCTCATGTGCATAGTCACCGCGGTTGGTAAATTCCAGGACACGAGCTCCTCCCCGGTAGCAAGCTAGTAACACTTTCTTTGCTATTTCAACATCATTATGGTAAAACAGAGGGACCATCCCGGTTTCCTCCATTATTCGAAAAACTTCAATTCTTTTAAATCTTGCCATGTTAGTATCTTAATATTTTTTTTCTATTCAAATTGGCCTTTATCGTTTAATGCGCCCTGAAGTGTTTCCCTCTACCAAAGACTCAACGTCCTCAACGGTAACAACATTTACATCTCCCTCTACGGTATGTTTAAGTGCGCAAGCTGCGGCCGCAAAATTAACGGCCTGCTGATCATCATTGAGGTTCAAAAGTCCGTAAATAATCCCTGCAGCATAGGCATCACCGGTTCCTACCCGGTCGACAATATGAGTCACGTCCAGTGAAGGAGAGGAAACTACCTCTTCCCCGGTCCATATATAACCCTGTATGCGGTTATGCGATGCACTCATAGCCTCACGCTTCTTATCGACCACTTTTTTTACCCTTGGAAAGGCTTTCTTTAATTTTTCAGAAGCAGAAGCGAGGTCATCGGTTTCGCTTGCCACCCCGAGGTTTTCCTGCATATCATATGGGCTGGCAATCACAATGTCACAACCCGAAACTAACTCAGGCATAACATCCAGTTTCGACTTTCCGTATTGCCATAGGTTTTTCCTGGAATGAACATCTACTGAGACTGGCACACCAATTTTATTGGCGGCCTCAATAGCTGTTCGGCATTCATTGGCGGCACCCTGAGAGATCCCTGGGGTAATACCTGTCCAATGAAACCATTCAGCATTCCTGAGGATCCTTTCCCAGTCAAATGTACCGGCTTCTATCTTGGAAAAAGCTGAGCTGTCCCTTTCATACACCACCACACTGGGCCGGTGGACTGCTCCTTTTTCAAGGAAATACTTACCCATTCTGCCCTCTCCGTAGCTAATGTACTTGGTATGGATCCAATGATGCCTCAGGTATTGAGTAGCTGATCTGCCAATAAGATTATCGGGGAATCGGGTGATATGGAAAGCTTCCAGTCCGAAATATGCCAGGGAAATAGCCACATTAGCTTCGCCTCCACCATAGGCGAGTTCAACGGTTGTCGTCTGCGAAAATTTCGCATAACCCGGCGGGGAAAAACGCATCATTACCTCTCCAAAAGTGACTACCTTCCTTTGCCTTAGTTTTCCCATTTCAATATCTTGTAAAAATCATACTCTTCCGGGTTTGGTAAATATTCCCCTGCAGCTTCGTAATCTTCCTCCTTAATAAAATGTAACTCATCAAAGAAGAGCTGTGCGATTTGTGCATCAATATCCACAAGCCTGGGAGGAATTTTTCCTTCCTCCTCAAAATCGGACAGGTATATGGGGGAAATATCACCCGTCGAATTAGCACTGACGATACATCCACTTATCCCTTCGTTGAATAGTTTTTTTACGCCCAGTCCAAGCAGGGAACACAGGGTAAGGTCCAATCCAATTGGCCTGGCGCAACGCAGTTCATAACCCAATTCTACAGGCCTGCTCTTTACATCGATACCGAGTTTATGCAATTTTTGCTGGACCAAAACATTAAATATATGGGCTTTACTGACATTGCCCAGCTCGGGGTGCCCATGGGCATCATAGGTGAAATTGATACCCCTGGATTCGATTTCCTCTATGTCCAGGATATGAAAAACACCCTCACTGATCATTGCCACCCCGTATTCCACACCCATGAGTTTTCGTTTTATTATGGAGGAAATCACCAGGTTTACAATACTGTCAATGGAAGGTTTTGCTTTATTAAACATCTCCGGGATAACCATCATGGGGAAATGGCAGCCCGTGGCTATTCCAAATGCCAGGTGGCCGGCGGACCTGCCCATGGCTGACATCACGAACCATTGACGAGCCGTCCTGGCATCTTCGTAAACGGTATTTCCGATTCGTACGCCTTCATCCTTAGCCGAATGAAATCCAAATGTCGGATTTCTGTCCGGCAGCGGTAAATCATTATCAATTGTTTTCGGAACGTGAATGTTCTTGATAATTATATTCTGGCTTGCCAGGTATTTTATTACGCGGTTGGCTGTAGAGGCTGTATCATCACCTCCAATGGTTACCAATAGTTTTACGTTCTCTCTTTCAAATATTTTTGTATTGAAATCCTCGTTCTTAGGTTTAAACCTACTCATAATCAAGGTCGAGCCTCCCCTGCTAAAAATTCTGTCTGCATGGGCAAAATCAAACTCCTTGATTTCGGGATTTTCTGAAAAAAGTCCTTGGTAACCATGATGAACTCCCAATACCCTGAAATCGTCCGCAATGAACGATTTTGCCACCATGGCTATAACGGTATTAATGCCAGGTGCGGGCCCGCCTCCACAAATTATCACGACACTTGGTCTCATGCTAATATTTTGGTGTTGAAAAACTAAAGGCGTGGCGGCGGGTAAATCCCACCCCGACTGCCAAGCCTGTTTTATTAAATCACCTGGCCACCCGGCCGGATGTATCGCCAGCGAGTAGCTTCTGTACCTCACTAACTTTTACAAGATTGGCATCTCCCTTAATCGTATGCTTCAGGCACGATGCTGCCACCGCAAAATTCAAAGCTTGCTGATCGTCATCAGGATGGGTCAAAAGGCCGTAAATCAGGCCTCCCATAAACGAATCTCCACCTCCAACACGATCAACAATATCAGTAATCTGGTACTGGGTTGATTCATACATGGTTTTCCCATCATAGAGAACACCGGCCCACGTATTGTGAGATGCCGATATAGATCCCCTCAAGGTAGTAATGACCTTTTTAGCCCTCGGAAAACGCTCCATCATTTGCTGACAGACCGAAAGAAAAGCCTCCGCTTTGACATTATGTCCCTCGGTTTGCACAGAGATGCCTTCCGGTTTAATTCCAAAATGCATTTCCGCATCTTCTTCATTGCCTAGTACTATATCGCAATATGATGTCAGCTCGTCCATAATACTTTCACGCTTAGCCGCATCACAATACTTCCAAAGCTTTGCCCGATAGTTGAGATCCGTGGAAATAGTAATTCCCATTTCACTAGCTACCTTGACCGCCTCCAGACATGCATCCGCTGCTCCCTGGGATACAGCGGGAGTAATTCCCGTCCAATGGAACCAGGAAGCATCATTAAAAACTGCCTTCCAATCGATCATTCCTGATCCTATGGTAGACATTGCTGAGTGAGCCCTGTCATAAACCACTTTGCTTCCCCTTGCCACGGCACCGGTCTCCAGGAAATAAATACCCAGTCGTTCACCTCCAAAAACTATGTGGTTGGTTCCCACGTTTCTTTTGCGCATTTCCATCAGTGCACACTCACCAATATCATTCTCCGGAAGCCTGGTAACAAATTCAACGGGAACACCATAATTGGCCAGTGAAACGGCCACATTGGATTCTCCACCTCCATAGACCACATCAAATGAACTTGCCTGTGAAAATCTAAGATATCCTTGGGGGGCGAGACGTAACATGATCTCGCCAAATGTTACAACTTTATTATTCATCACTAATTGTCGTTTTCCATTTCAAATGATAAAAACCAGAGATTTTTATCGGGTGATCTCATTTTAAAACCTGGGTCTGAACAGGCATCAGGGTTATATTCAGGTATTTAGGAGAAGGCCAAACCGCCGTTTATATCCACGTTATTTCCATTCATGAAAGAAGATTCATCGCTAGCCAAATAGGCCACCAGATCGGCAACTTCATCAGCACTACCCTCTCGTCTTAGAGGCGTTTTTTCTGCCACGGACTTCCGCACATCATCTTTGGTAAAGTCATCGTGAAACTTGGTGGCTATCATACCGGGACATACCGCATTTACCCTTATTCCCTGCGGTCCAAACTCCTTGGCCCAGTTACGGGTTAGGGTAGTTACCGCCCCTTTAGAGGAAGCGTATATAGCCGAACCCGGCCCTCCACCATCCCGTGCGGCCTGGGAGGATAGGTTAATAATTGATCCTCCTTTTCCCATCATCGGTTTGAATGCCTTAGTTACAAAGACAGTTCCCTTCATATTAACATCCATGACCAAATCATAGAATGCTTCATCGATCTCCTCTATAGTTTTTCGGGCAAATAAGCCCCCGGCGTTATTCACCAGAATATCTACAGAATCACCGAATGCTTCACGGGTTTTTGATACCATACTGTCAATATCTGCCTGCTTGGTGACGTCACCATGGACGGCTATTGCTTCCCCACCGATTTTTTCGATTTCACGGATAGTCTCATCTGCATCTGGTTTGCTGCTGTTGTAGTTCACTACTACTTTCGCTCCTTCTTTAGCCAGTTTAATACAAATGGCCCGGCCAATATCGCGGGCACCTCCGGTTACTACTGCTACTTTTCCTTTTAAACTCATTTTTCTAAATTATTAAATTCCCAAAGCCTGGCCACCACCAATCTGTATTGTTTCGGCGGTTATAAACGAGGCGTCATTGCCCGCCAAGAAGGATACAACCGAAGCAACTTCTTCGGGTTGTCCCAACCTTCCCAACATGATGTTATTCTTCCACGAAGCAAATACTTCGGGCTTGGTAGACTTAATCTGGGCATGAAATGGTGTATCAATGGTTCCGGGAGATACGGCGTTTACCCTGATGCCATATTCGGCTAAATCTTTTGCCAGAGCCCGGGTAATAGCATGTACACCAGCTTTGGATGTTCCATAGATCCCTGCACCAGGCCCTCCGGCATTCCAACCCGCATTCGAAGTGTAGTTAATAATAGTTGGATTTTCCCCATTCTTTAAATAAGGGATAGCAGCCCTTGATGCGAAGAATACAGAATCGAGGTTCAGTGCCATTACTTTTCTGTAAAACTCAGTGGTCATCTCTTCAAAACGCGATCTGCCGCCAAGTCCACCTGCATTATTAACCAATACATCAATCCGGCCATACTTATCTCCAATAGCTTTGATATTGGAAGTGACTGCATCGTCATTGGTAACATCAAAACCGTAATATTCTGCTGTAATACCTTCATTTTTAAGTTCTTCAACTCTTTGTGCACCAGCTTCATCTTCAATTCCATTCAGAATTACGGTATATCCGTCTTTGCCTAATCTTTTAGCAACTTCGAAACCTATACCACCGGTTGCACCGGTTATAATTGCTACTTTGTTATCAGATTTTCCCATTGTTGTTTATCTATAGTTTAAGTTTTATAATTAATTCAATATCATTTTCTTTCCTTAACAGGCTCAATTTTGCCACAAATAAGCCAAACACTCGCAAGGGTTATAAATGCAAGTGCTGCTCCGATTACAAATGCCGGTGTATAATTACCACCCATTGTTAACCAGGGAATTAAGTAGGTCAATCCTGCCGCGGTTAGTTTTGCGCCCATACCCGAGAACCCTGCCAGTGTTCCCACTGTTTTACCACTGAAATAATCACTTGGTAATGTTTGGACATTTCCAATCGCAGTCTGGAAACCAAAGAGAATAACGGCCATAATCAAAACTGCCGTAATGGGCTCACCTGGATTGGCCATAGCCAGCAAGGCGGGTAGCATAATCACACCACCTAGCGTGATCACAGCTTTCCTTGTTTTATTTACACTCCATCCAGCCTTAATTCGGTTTTGCGCAAATAGGCCACCAAACCATGCCCCCAGCATGGCCCCTACATAAGGGACCCAACCGTAAATGGCAATCCCCTTTACATCCATGCCGTAAACTTCAAACAGGTAGATGGGAATCCAGAAAACGAACAACCACCAAATCGGATCAATGGCGGCGGAAGCAATAATAACACCCCAACTCTGTCGGTGAGAAAGGAGTTTGCTCATATTGGGATTGTATACTTCCACTTTGCTTCCATCTGCATTGGTTTCTTCATTCTTCTGGCCTTTCAGAATGTAGGTTCTTTCTTCTTCGGTAATCCAGGGGTGGGATTTTGGTGGCGACTTCACCAGGTACATCCAGGGTAACAACCAGAGCAATCCTGTTACGCCAACCAGTATGAAAATCAATTGCCAGCTAAAATAAATAGCGAGGACTCCGATTAGGGGTATCGAAATAATTCCCCCAATTGCCGCTCCGGAATTAAACAAACCCTGGGCAAACGCTCTCTCTTTGGTGGGGAACCATTCTGCATTACCTTTCGTAGCTCCAGGCCAGTTCCCCGCTTCAGCAACTCCCAATATTGATCTGAAAATGGCAAATCCCAGGAATGACCTGGCTACTGCATGAAGTGCTGTTGCGATAGACCAGACGCCAATTGATAGCGCAAAACCTAAACGGGTACCGATCCAATCAAAAATTCTACCAAATATGGCCTGACCAAAAGCATATGAAAAAACAAAAATGATCGAAATCCATGAATAGATTTCCTTGCGTTCATCGTTTGACTTATCCGGATATAGCTGTTCTGATATTTCAGGCCAAAGTACATTTATAGATTGCCTATCGATATAGTTTATGACAGTAGCCAACGCAATCAACGCGATCACCCACCACCTAAGTCCTTTAATCTTCATAGTTAGGTTGTTTATAATTAATCCTTATCTCCAAAATAAGATACTCCTTCCCCACTCAAGAAATCTTCCCTTACAGGGCTGAAGGTGTCAATCAACATTCCCTGCTCGAGGCAAACGGCGCTATGGAGCAGATTTGGCTCTATGTAAACACCATCCCCTCCCTGGACAATTTGTTTCACTCCGTCAATTTCAAACTCGAATTTTCCCGAAACACAATAGGTTGCTTGTGTATGAAAATGCTGATGTGGAGATCCCAGGGCACCCTTTTCAAATTTGACCAGGACCATCATTATCTGATTGTCATAACCCAGGAACTTTCTGGATACACCCCCTCCGAGGTCTTCCCAGTCCATATTTTCCGTAAGTATATATTTTTCGCTATTTCGTTTCATTTGCTAATTATTAATTTTTTTAAAATCATAAACTCCTGTCCAGGCGAGGTTTGTATCCCCAACTGCAATATTGTGATTACTTGACGAATCGTCATTGTTGAGTGAAAAAGCAAACTGGTATTGTTCACCTGATTTCAGCTCAAACTTTATGACATTATACTTTTCCGATTCATAAAGTACTTCCAGATCCTCGATGGAGGTGAAGAGGTTCAACGGAATCTCAGTAGTGTAATTGTAGCTTCCATGCATTTCATACACAGTCGCAAATACCGTATTCCCACCGGTTCTTCTAAAGATCAATCCCGGGTCTCTCCTCAGGTTAAAATTCGGATCATTGGCACCAATCCTGGTCAACAAGGCCTGATCACCCGTACGCACAGCGGAGGTCATCGTGAAGAACCTGTTTTTATTGAACCATGTGAATCTAAATACCTCCCCTACAAGATTCGATTGAGCCTCCTGCCACAAGTGCTGGTAGCCATCGTTTTCTCCCATGGGGCTAAGATCATTATTCGATTGAAATTCCTGGTTTGTGGACATAAAATCGCCCAAATAGTAAAGTGGCAAATCATATCGTGTTTCTTCATGTGCCTGCACTGAGAAAAGGTCGATGACCAAGGGCTTCTCCAACTCTTCAATATCTAACACAGCCATAGTTCTGTGCATATTAATGCCTTCATAGGCGTTTAGTTCTTTTGCACTGACGATCTGTATTCCCGCACCAGATGAAAAATAATAAGGTGTTCCGGCACTCTCGTCGGCCAATTTGACATCATGGTCAAAATGTGAATCCTTATTGACCACCAAGGTATTATGGGCAACGGTTTCCTTCGCCCATGTGTGATTCTCTTTCAGGTATCCACCACCATCTTTGTGTTCTATATTCACCCAACGGGCCGCACCGTAATCCTGTATCACTTCACCCTGGTCATCGTAAAGCAAAAAACCCAGACGATCGAAATGTCCATGCCCCATTCCGTGCTTTGCGTATTTCATCACCAGGGTTAAATCATCTGCCCTGATAATACCAATGGCCCCTTCATCACCTGCTGCCCCATCGGAAAGTTCTACACTCTCATAGATAAAATCTTCAGCCTTACCATCAGCAATTGCTTTGGCAGCCGCCAGGCCTGAATCATTCAAAGGAACTCTTCCCTGTTCCTGGACAATAGATAACAAACCGGCATTATTTCCTCCGAAGTGGTAGGCCATACTTACAGCACTAATAAGCTCCCGGGAAGCTAGTGACATTCCCTTCTGAGCATCGTTGATTGGGAAAAACTCCCCCTGAGAATTGGTCTGATTGATGAGCGCATTGACCGCTTTGATCAGAAGGCCGTTTCGGTATTCCAAGATTTCTAATTCCGGTTTTTTGTTGGCCAACCCCTGTGCGAAAATCAGGAAGGGGTACATCGCATAACGCTGGTAATAAGGCCCTTCGGTATAATAACCATCGGGAGAAAATGAGTGATCTATCTGGGCGAGAAATCCTCCTTCCTTGTAACCTTTAAGATTCAGCGAACCTCCATCATTATCCATTAAACTTGAATCGCCCTCAATATCAAACGCATAGAGCGCACGATCGATCAACTCTTCATCATTCATTACCAGGCCGATCATACCTACTCCTGCATTTCCCCAGGTACTATGATTATGAAGACGATTGAAAAATCTTGGATTCTCAAGTGAAATATAGTCCGCATAAGGACGGAATAGCTCAGTATTAAGCTTCTCTATGGTTTCGTTATCCAGCCAACCATAAATGCAGTCATAAGCCTGTGCGGTATACACGAGCCAATTGGCATCATTCAGACATTGCCAAAACAGCTTGCCTCTGGCATATGACCTTGTTGCGGGATGTTTATCAAGGGTAGGAAACAATTCAGCATATTCCAGCAGCATGTCACGAATATAAATCGCATATCTTTCATCCTTGGTTATCTGGAACAGGACGCCCGCTTTCTGCATGATAAAGAAATTGGACTTATGCTTTTCATGAGTATACCCTCCCGCCAAATCCTTGGGTATCGGTACATCAATGCCAGCATCAATTTCCTCATCTACCTCTCGCTGTACGGCCTCAACTGTTTTGTCAAATAATGGAACGCTACCAAGACTGGCACGCATGGAACTAACACCCTTTTCCGTTAGAATCAAGTTCGGATGACCAGACCCTGAACTTTCGTGGTTTTCTTTCTGACAGGCCGTAAAGACCAAAACAATTAATATGGTGCAAATAATCCTCATTTGTTCAATAGAATGTTTTGCATAGTGTGTTATAAGGCCTCGTGAATTACATTTTCAAAAGCCTCCAACCGAAATCTTCTTCACTACTCCAAATAATCCATGAATTTCTTCAAGTGTGACGACTAAGGCGACTGGTCCCTACGCTGTTGGATAGGCATTCTAATCAACACCTAATTTAACCTAAGCACACTTTAATCCTTAAGAAAGATTGATTACCCGGGGCTCTGCCCGGGTAATCTTTCCAATTATATACTGTTAAACAGTTGTCTAAAGTCCAATCAGTTTAACAAAACCTTCACGTTATCGATATAGGCATCCTTGGGGGTAACCGCGTAGAACATTATTGCTACCTCACCACTAGCGGGTGAAGTAAACGGAATGTTTACAAAAGTTCCAACATCACCTGTGGTATCTGAGAATTTTCCCTCAGCCACAAATCCCTCATGGAATCCTATATTTTGGGAACCCAGATCAGGAACCGCATCGGCTCCGTCAACATACCATCCATCCATAATTAATCCGACCATTCTTCTGCCTCCAACCGGATCGTCACCGGAATCATCCTTGATGGCATACTGATACTGCAGGATATAATTGGTATTTGGAGTCAAAAGAAGCTCCTGGTAAGCATATCTAGAGTCGGAACTTCTGAATTCTCCGGCTGATTGACTTGCGCTCCATTTCGCTCCCCTTGTTTTACCTCCGGTATCATTTCCATCATAATCCAAATCTGAGCCATCAGAGCTTGATCCGTAAGGATTAGTTGTTCCATCAGTAAAGATCGGGAACTTCCACATTTCCTGATTGTCTTCAAAGTCACCATTTAAAATGATGGATGTTTGAGGTTTGTACAGGTAGACGTTGTCAACATAAATGGTCGCATGATCATTGGCTGTACCACCGGATCCAAGTTCAAACCTGATTTCATCAATGGCAGTAACTGCCGCGGTGAACCCGGAGGCTAAACTCAAATCGAAACTGGTCCAGGTTCCATCAGTCAGGGCTAAACCATCTACTTCATAGGTCTCGGCACCACCAGCGTTTACCAGGGTTACCTTAAGGATATCAATTCCTTCGGCAAAATCGGAATACACATCAAAATGTATGTCAGTGGATGCGACTCCATCAATAAAAGTATTGGCCGTTTCAATAGTTCCTACTGAAAATACACCCGCGTCACTTCCCAGTCTGGAAAATTGAGTGACGTCATTTCCGCCTACTGAAATCAGAGTCCCACCGGCAGCATCTTCTCCATGTTCCCATGAATATGTGTCACCTCCGAATTCAAACCCATCGCTGAACAGTGCAAATACATTTGGATCCCTTAAGCTCGGTGCTGCGGGAGCTGAACTTACAGATGGAACTACAGTATGAGTAACCACAAGATCTTCTGAAATGGTTTTATCAGGGAGACCTGCATCTGATTTCGCAGTTACAGTAATTGTATAGGTAACTTCCTCGACTTCATTTGGATAATCATAGGAAGCTGTATTTCCCTGTCCATCGATGGTCAATACGTCATTGGAACTGTTTGGATCCCCGAAGTCCACCTCATATGAGGAGGCTCCAATAGAAAGGGGTTTCACAGTAACGTATGTGCCGTCATCCAAACCATTTTCGTCTGGTCCGGGAGTAGCAGAAAAGCTGGATAAAATTATCTCAGAAATACCTGCTGGGGTCGGGGTAGTGTCCTCATCGCATGATACGAAAAGGGCTGTCATCAGTAAAACCCCAATTCCTTTTTTTATAAATTTCATAATATTCAAATCTTAATTGTTCGTCAATTATTGGTCCCTACCAATTAATCAGCAGGATAAATTTTAACGTTATCTACGTAGACATCTACCGGGGTTATTGCTGACAACATAATCGCAATCTCACCGCTTTCCGGAGCATCAAACTCGCCAGTAACTACTGTGAAGTTTCCTTTTCCTAATCTTTCATCTACTTCCATATGAAGGAGGCTGGTTCCTCCTCCCCTGTCTGTCTCCTGATAGGCAGCCCATCCATCACTATAGTGTCCTTCAATAATGTCTGCGATAACTATCCTTCCTTCGGGGGGATCGGTAGCAATGTCAGTTTTTATAGCATACTCAAATTCAAGAATGTAAGTAACCGTACGCTCAACTGTTGATGGCGAAACCACCAGTGATTGGTATGCTACCCTGGTATTAGCACTCGCAAGACTTCCCACCGACCTGGAGGCATTCCATTTTGCACCCCTGGTCTTAGATCCATTATCCGTCCCATCATAGAGGTTATTGGATCCATCTGAACTGGACTCAAAACCGTTATTATTCCATCCGTTAGAGAACGAAATCTTCCAGTTGTCTTGTCCATCTTCAAAATCTCCATTGAGAATTGTGACGGGAAGGGGTACGAATTCATCTATAACATCCACTGCGATCTCTGCCGTGGTCGCCGCTTCATTTGCATCAAGAGCGGTCAATTTTACAGTATAAGTACCTTCACCTGCTTCGAATTTAGCATAGGGCTCAAAAGCAGTAGTTGTGGTCTCTGTACCACAAACCATTACACCATCAACCAAGTCACACACTACGGCATTGGTACCAAAGTCCCAAACGTAATTGGTAGCTTCCGTTGATAAGTTGGTGAATGACAGGATTCTAAAATCCTCTGCAGTAGGGATATAAGTGAAATCAGCCACTGGAGGATTCGCATCAGGAATACTGCCAGGCTGTGGCAGTTCGGGTCTTAACTCACAGCTGACAATAAAGCTTGTAACAGCAATTGTTAAAACCAACCTAAGCCCTTTGCTGAAAATATTTGTCTTATTTTTCATAACTCGTAATTTTTAAATATTAATAACCCAGGTTTTGCGTCAAAAGGCCTCCACTCAGGTTAATTTCCCTTTGCGGAATAGGCAAGAACCTGGCATTTCTCGAATCGTACACATATCCCATTTCAGTTGAATGAGTAGATAAGACATTGTCGAATTCACCAAACCTGATCAAATCGAAGTAACGCTGATTTTCAAAAGCCAATTCCACCCTTCTCTCTGTCATCAAGTCGTCCTTTGAAATTGAAACAACAGGGGCTGTCAAACCGGCTCTGTCCCTGACCAGCTGGAAAGATGCTAATGCATCGGGATCCACGGTAGCAGGTGCTCCAGCCATCGTGGCTTCAACGTGCAGTAGTAAGATATCAGCAAAACGCAATGCGATGTAATCATTACCGGCATCACGTGCGAAATTACCATAAGAAGGCGGTGAAGTAGTCAGGTCTGACCCGTCGGGCAGATATTTGATTACTTCGTTTTCATCCACATCAAGTACACCATCCAGATCAGTAATTGAGACTGCGGTTCTTGTTCCGCCAAAAGCATCAAAATCTGCTTTCAGGTTCTCATTAACAATGTTCTGACCATCCTCTCTACCCGCACGGGTGGAAGAAGTAAATTCAGAAGAGAAACTCTGACTTTCGTCCGCATTACCAGTCAGATATTGAATGGCAAAGATGATTTCATTGTTCAATTCGCTATAGAATACATCATAGAAATCAGGTTCTAAAGTGTAATCTCCAGAAGCAATGATGTCTTCACATAAAGCTTCCGCCGCTGCATAGTCAGGAGTTGCCTGGGATAAATACACCTTGGCCAGTACCCCTTGTGCCGCAGCTTTTGAAGCGCGAGCCTTATTGCTATTGTCCAAAACACTTACAGCTTCCTGTAAATCTGATTTTATTTGATCATAAACCTGTGACTCATCGATTCTGATGAAGATTGCATCAGTATCTCCCGGGTTAACGGGTGACGTAACTAAAGGAACGTCACCATACAACCTGACTAACTTAAAATAAGCATATGCTCGTAAGAATTTAGCTTCGGCAGCATAAGTGGCACGATTGCTCTCATCCGCCACGTCGATATAATTCAGGATATTATTCGCCCTGAATATGACCTGGTACATTGACTGGTAATAGTCTTCTGACTCCACATTTACCGCTTCAACGATATATCTGTGAAAATCAGATTTTGAACCTTCCAATGTTGCATTCCTGGTATTATCAGTCCTGTGCTCAGTAAGGAGGTGTTCAAATTGCACTCCCCTGTTCGCACGTCCAATATTCGTTTCTGTGTTCTCGTTGGTTCCCTGGAGGGCATCGTAGATACCATAAATCCCGGATAACACATCACTATCGGTAGTGAAATATGAATCCAACGCTACCACCGTATCCGGCAGTGGATTTAGAAACTCATCATCGCAAGAGGTGGTAAAAACCGCTGCAATGGCAAATAGTGAATATTTAATATATTTCATGATCTTGTTTCTTTATTAATTAAAAATCAACATTCAAACCCAACGTGAACGTTTTAAAGAGAGGAGTACCCGCTCTTTGAGCTCCGTAAGCCCGGGGATTATCATCATCAATATGTTCCGGATTGAAACCGTGATAATCGGGGGCGGTCATGTAGAAAATATTCTGACCTGAAGCATATAGTCTAAGTGATTGAACACCAATTTTTGAGGTGATACTGGAAGGCATATTGTATCCCAAGGTCACGTTACGTAACGAAAAGTAGTCAGCACTTGCAATAACTTCGCTTGTCAATACTTTTTCCTGGATGAATGAAGGATGTGGTATCAGTCCATCTTCGACGGCCTCATCAGCCGCACCAGACCTGCTGCTATTTCCAAACCAGTTGTAGAAATACTGATCTCCAATATTATTCACCTGGGCACCAAAGCTTCCTTGAAGCATAAAAGAGAAATCAAAATCCTTGTAAGAAAACTCATTGGTTATGCTGAATAACAAATCTGGGTAAGGATCACCAAGTATAGTCTTATCATCCTCGGTAATAATACCGTCGCCGTTTAAATCTCGAACGATTACATCTTCCGCCTGACCATTAATACGGTTCCAGGGTTTGTCAACGTAAGCCACTCTAAAATCAGCATCGTTATAATTTTCCGTATCGACTACGTAGCCCCAGAAAGATGATATTGGCTCTCCGATTCTATTGATCCACTGTGAATTCCTGCCATACTGGTCCTGGATGAGCGCGTTATTTGATTCCCCAAACGACAACAGTTCATTTTGATTGGTAGAGGTGATTAATACGGTATTCCAGGTAAAATCATTTTGAACTAAATTTCTTGTTCTCAATTCAAATTCCCATCCCCTATTTCGAACTTCACCAAGGTTTACAATTCCACTGGTAAAACCGGTAATATACGACACGGGGTTCTCCAGCAACAGTTGATTACTTATCCTTGTGTAATAATCCAGAGATCCTGTAACCCTGTTATCGAACAATCCGAAATCAATTGCAGGGTTGAATTCTTCCGAACCCTCCCATTGCAATAACTGGTTCGCAATGTTGAGCGGGGAGACACCATTTACAATAGCTCCATCGATAATCGCATTGGAGTTTTGTAATAATGCCAGGTATGGCCATCGGTTTACCACATCGCTTCCCACGTTAAATCTTTCAGATCCTGTAAAACCATAGCTCACTCTGAACTTCAAGAGGCTGATCAGGTTATTTCCTGCAAGAAACGCTTCATCAGAGGCATTCCATCCAAGAGATATAGCGGGGAAA
This sequence comes from Flammeovirgaceae bacterium, assembly GCA_024638265.1. GTDB lineage: Bacteria > Bacteroidota > Bacteroidia > Cytophagales > Cyclobacteriaceae > JAHEKQ01. The sequence continues at coordinate 8,416 of JAHEKQ010000035.1, read as the reverse complement.
TTACCATACTTGGTATCTCTTCCAAAAACAGAACTTCCGTCTCTTCGGAATGATGCACTTACCAGGTATTTATCCGCATAGGCATAATTAACCCTGAAGAAATACCCCAACTTGTTAAGTTCGGTATTGATCTCAGCAGGTTCTGAAATTTGAGTCGCTCCTTCCAAATTCTTAAGTAAATCGTTTGTGTACCCTACTCCTGTGAGTTCACTGATGTTACTTGTCCTTCGTTGGATGGTAAGACCTGCCATAGTGCCAAATTCATGGTCACCAAGATCTTTACTATACGTAAGGGTATTATCAGAGATCACTCTTGTCCTAAATCGGTTTTGCAGATAATACTGTGATCTACTTGCTCCGGCAGCGTGATAATTAGTGCCATCCCATCGCTCTCGTTTTCTTTGCTCTATGGTAGTCGCTAAAGACGTCTTGGCTGTAAGACCTTCCATAAGTTCTACACTTAAATAAGTAGAACCAAACAGCTTAGTATCATATTCCCAGTGCTCTCTTTCCACATACTGCTGATAAGGATTGGAGTCACCTGAAGTACGGGGTCGGGTATCACTGCCGTCACCGTCGAAATCGAGCTCAACTAAATGATTCTCCCTGAAATAATCTCCTATACCCACATTGGGATAAACATTTCGGTCGATAAGCTGAAGTGTTGCTTCGGTATGATAAATCGGCAACCAGGGAGATTGACGGGTTGGGTTATGTATTGATGTCGGTAAACGCCTCCTTTTAGAGTAAGAAGGGTTAATATTCACACCAAACCTAACTCGATCATTTACCTTGGAATCCACCTTGACTCGTCCACTGTAGAATTTGTATTCATCAGTAAGGACTACGCCTTCATCATCAAGGAATCGCAGTGACGTACTAAATTTCGTTTGTTCATTTCCGCCCCTGGCAGATAACGAATGACTAGTTACTGTACCCCCATCAAAGAATACATCTTGCCAGTCTCTGTCAATACCGGTCAATTCCACTATTTTTTGCATATACAGCGACTCCTCACTCAATTCTCCAGTTTCTGCTTGTTCAAAATCAAGCCAGTCTGAAACACTTTTCCTGTAATCATCGCTTCCATGTGCCTCCTTCAAACCCGTATAAGTTTGATAGCTGAACCTGGTTCTTCCCGGTTGACCACTCTTTGTAGTAATCATTATTACTCCGTTAGAACCTTCACTACCATAAATAGCTGCTGATGCCGCATCCTTTAATACTTCAAATGACGCGATGTCATTCATGTCCAGATTTGAAAGAAAGTCAGAGCTAACTACAATCCCATCTACTACAACGGCTGGACCGGAGTCGGCAGTAACCGAACCAAAGCCCCTGATAGTGATTGTTGGAGCACCACCGGCCTCGGCATTAGTTGCCTGAATATTAACACCTGAAACCTGACCAATAAGCGCTTCATCGATTCTTGATACAGGGATCTGATCCAGTTTTTTATTCGTTACTTTTGAAATCGCACCTGTGAGGTGAGATTTCTTCTGTGTCCCGTAACCCACTACAACAAGTTCTTCCATTTGAAGAAGATCAAGCTCCATAGTGATATTGACTATGGTGCGATTATTAACGGGAACTTCAATAGTTTTGTAACCAACATAAGAACATACCAGAATATCATCTGGAGTCACTGATATGGCAAAATTGCCCTCAATATCGGTAACGGTACCTCGTGTCGCGCCCTTTACAAGTACCGTTGCTCCGATTAATGGATCACCATTTTCTTCTGTAATCTGGCCCGTGACGGTTTGTTCCTGACCAAAGACAGAAACTACCGAAACACCCATCAGGAGTAGCAACAAGTAAAGTTTTGACTGTGCAAAGCGCAGTAATTTTTGTTTCATAATTATAAGGGTTTTAGTAAAGCAGACAGGCAGAAAAAGGAGGGGAAACTCAGAATAGAACAAAATCCTTAACTTTGAGTTAGAGTAGTGGGTTTGAACACAAAACAGTTTGGCGATTGATATGTGTTCTTTACCTATACAACCTCAATGGAGTAGCCAACCGGCTATTCCATTTTTTATTCTCTACTATCGATCATTGTTATTAATTAGGTTATTTTGGTTAATAGAATATTCGAGAACATCGCTTAAGTGAGCCTTCATGGCATCACTTGCTTGTTCTGCATCTTGATTTATTATATGGTCAAGGATTATTTTATGTTCTTTTAAAGCACTTACTGGCCTGTCACCTCCACAAACATTATTCTCCTTGAAAAAAGTGAGAATATCGGGGGTGATAATTAGCATCAATGTATTTAAGACCGAGTTTTTGCTCGCCTCGGCGATTTTCAGATGAAACATTAGGTCACACTCTACAGAATCATTTCCACTCTGGACGACCTTTTCATACTCATCCAATGCCTGGGTCAGAGCCACTATATCATCATCATTACGTCGACTTGCCGCAAATTTTGCTGAATTCATCTCGAGTAAAACACGAGTTTCAACCAGTGCATGAAAATCATTGCCTTCCAACTGGAGCATGTCTGCGATCAGACCTTCAAGAGCCGTAATTCCAAAGCCAGCGACAACAGTGCCACTCTGGGGTAAAGTCTTCAATATTCCAAAAAATTCAAGCTTTCTGATAGCGTCTCTCACATAAGATCTGCCAATGCCAAAACGTTCGCTTAGCAGGCGCTCTGATGGTAGTCTATCCCCTGATTTCAACTGGCCTGAAGAGATCAGCTCCTTGATCTGATTAATGATTTTATCAACCGGTGATTCAATCTTTATTTGGTTGAAATTATTCAGTAATTCTTTCATTTGGCAGGTAGTTTACCAATAATTGGTTGACCAATTTATAAACATAAAGTCAATATTGAAAATAAATAGGGTAAAAAAGTACATAACCAGTGTCCTGGAAGAACACCCGTACCCAATAGAAATCAGATGAAAACGACCTCTATTATATCAAAAACGGTCTATTGAGGAATTAGGATTAATGGATTAATTTTTTGACTACTTTTTCCAGTCACTGATTATCAACTGCTCCCCTTTCAACTCCACTTTCAACTTTTGATGGGCTTTCCACTTTAATTCTTTAACGTATTCCACTGGGATGGTAATCGTATAACTGCCTTTTCCTTTGTTGAGACTTCTAATGTTTCTTTCGTCGTGTGGTCTGTTGGGCATAAAGGTTAAATGTTTAAGGTTTGAAGCTAAATTAATAATTATGTAATTAATTATGTAATTATCTATGAATTAATTATGTAATTAATTACATAATTATTGGTGGATGATCCTCCTCCCCCATCTGCGTTCCTGCTTTTTCCGCCTTTGACTGGTATCCCGGCAGGCAGGCCCTTACAGTATCCCAAAATCGACGTGCAAAATCAACACCCAACCCTTGACCCGGGCCTCCCATCACATACCTTTACGCCATGAAAGTCACCACCTTCACCTTCATGGGAGCTCCCTCCACCGGTAAATCAACCCTTTGCGAAGCCCTGGCCTCAAAATTTAGTACCCTATACATGCCTGAATATGGTAAGATTTACTGGCAGAAATATCAGAAGGACCGCAGGCTGACCATGGAGCAACTGGAGGAAATTGCCGAGGGCCATCACCAGTTGGAAGACGAAATGACGCAGCAAGCAAAAAAGTACTTATTCGTCGATACCAATGCTATTACTACCTACATGTTTGCTATAGACTATTTTGGTGAAGCAAGTCCAAGGCTGACGGAGCTCGCCAGGCAAGCAGAGTCCCGGTATGATTATTATTTTCTCTGTGATACGGATATCCCTTATGTGGCATCATGGGAGCGCTCCGGCGAGCAACACCGGAAGTGGTTCCAGGAAGTGACCATCGAGGATCTCAAGCAACGGAAAATAAACTACACCGTTGTGTCCGGGGACCTAAAAACCCGTGTCTCTTTTATCTCATCATTTATTTCAGAGCTGAAGGGAAGTCTTCTGTGAATTCTAATTATTCGTGAATCAGTAGTAAAGGATAGAGAATAGATGATAGATGATAGATGATAATTGCAGTGATAGATTATCCTTTATTCTCTATCGTCTATCATCTCACTGTCAGCTGTTAGTTGTTAACCAAACTTCTCCCTAGTATCTCTTAATCCTGTCAATAACAAGGGCGACAATTTCCGCTTCTTCCATCTTCTGGCTGTAAAGTTTATAATTGCCTCTTTTCCTTATTTCACCCGCTTGTTCGACGAGTCGTGAATACCTTTCCTTTAAACTGTTTAGCCTGTAATTCTTAAACATTTTAATCATAACTCTCGCACTTTGTTTAGTTCTAAAACCACAATCATTGCAAAGAGTTTCCGATATCCGGGCCTGTGACGACGAGTGGTCAAATACATCGATCAATAACATTTCCCCTGCAAAAAATTTGTATGTTTATCCATTATGGAGCCTGAGAACGCCATCTACGAGCAAATTGAATCACTTATCAATAAGGGTCGGTATATCGAAGCCGCAAGGACTTCGAGGGTTGCCATTACAGAAAATCCCAACGACCCCAAATTGATCCAGCTCAAAGCGATGGCCATCTCAAAATCCGGAGCTCCAATAGAAGCTGCATCACTACTGGAACCACTTTATCGCGATAATCCTGAAGATCCAGAAACTGCGGGAATACTCGGTGGGATTTTTAAGAGGATTTTCATGAAAGAGCAGGATCCTGAATTTGGGATGAGATCGTATGAGACCTACCTGAAGAATTATACAGAAACCGGAAGCTATTATACCGGAATCAATGCTGCTACCATGTCGGCATTAATCGGGATGGCTGGTAAAGGACGAAAAATTGCGGAAAATATTCTCGGTTCGCTTAACCTGGATGATTTTTGGGAGCTCGCTACGGCGGCAGAGGCAAAACTGTTATTGCGGGATTATGAAAGCGCCGTGACTGATTATCGCGAAGTGAGGAGACAATGTGGCAATGACTGGGGTCGCGTTGCTACCATTGACTCTCAACTCTGGTTATTAAATCACTATACCACAGTACCGGTTGAGATCCGAAGCTTATTTAAGCCACCCAAGATCGCTGCCTTTGTCGGGCATATGGTAGACCACCCGGACCGTAAGAGTCCCCGTTTTCCGAATCAACTAAGTGGCGCAGTATCAGTATCGATGAAAAACCTGGTATCCAGCTTGGGAATTAACATAGGTTACACGTCCCTGGCATGTGGCTCAGACATTCTATTTGCAGAAACCATGCTGGAATTAAATGGCGAGCTATCAATTATACTGCCCTTCGGAATTGACGATTTTCTTGAATCGAGTGTCTCGTTTGCCGGGACGGACTGGGAGGAGAGATTTCACAATATCATACATTCTCAAAATATCAGGTACCTGGTCGATAAAACCTATGAGGGAAACCCCGACATATTCAGATTTTTAGGCAAGACTATTATGGGGGCGGCAATCCTCAGGGCGCAGCTGAGCAGAACAGAACCTCTCCTGGTTTCGGTACTGTCGAAATACGACAAGGAAATGAAAAGCGGTGGTACAAGGGATATGATTCGCTTCTGGCCTGAAAAAGATACCCATACGAATGTGGATATTGATGAAATCCGTAATCAAGCCGGTTATGATTCTTCGAAGGACATTCCAGATACGGTTTCGGAGCCACCCATCGAGAATGAACTCATTTTCCAAATTATGCTGGCTAATGTGAGTCATTGTTCCCAGGATGATCTCAATGACTTTCTTTCAAAAATGGATGATTTGCGAGCTAATATGATCAATACTCCGAAGTTTTACGCCTACGGTGACGATGAAATTATTTTCATCCACAGATCTGTAATGCAAGTGATCGATGTGCTTTCAGAGCTTAAGGAAATGGAAGGTGTTAATGTGGTCATTCACAGTGAGGCTGTTGAAGATTCAAGTCACTGGACAAATGGAGGTGAGAAGTACAAATTCCTCAATAATATACTCCTGGTAGGAAAAGACACCAATGTGCTGGTAACTGGTCATTTCGCTAGCCAACTAGCCATAGAATCGAATAAGTATACTTATGCTTATGCGGGAGTGACCAGCGATGTGGGCAATCATGAATATGATTTGTTCAGATTGCGTAATGCCTAGATTCTCTTGATGTCACACTCTATTTTATGTAAATTATCATTATGAAAATGATAAAATTCCTTCCCTTAATTCTGTGTTTGTTATTTTCCGTCACATCCTATGATCTGGAAGCGCAGAAGTTGAAAAACCTCGGTCTTAAAAAAGCCAAAGACCGGTTGAAGAAAATGGTGGACGACGTCACTGAAGTCGAGTCCGAAACGGATGAACCCGATAAAGCCTCCGGGGAAAAGACCCTTACGAAGAGAATGTCCAAGGCAGAAGTGAGCCAGGCTATGAGTGATGCCGGAAGCTCACTATCCAAAAAGGATTACAGTGAAGCGAGATACCTCCTGCAACAGTCACTTGTAGAAATTGAGCATCAGTTGGGTGAGAAAGTTTTGGAAGAAATGCCGGCAAGTGTGAACTCTCAATCTTACGATCCTGAGCAGGATATGGTAATAAGTACCGGGGCCGGATTTATTGGTCTGGAAATCAAGAGATCATACCCCTCCAATAATGGGGATATTGAGGCGATCATTGCAAATAACTCAGTACTGCTGGGACCATATACTATGGCATTATCCAACCCGCAATACATGTCCTCTAATGAGAATATGAAATCTGTAAAAGTCCAGGGTCGTCGAGGAGTGCTGGAACTTTCCGGGGATACCTACAACCTTGCCATACCCATGGGGCAATCATCAGTATTTCTGTTGAGTTGTGAATCCTGCAGTGCGGAATCTGAAATCATGAGTCTTGCCAGTGAGTTCGATCTCAATAAATACATCGACATACTTGGCGAAGCACCGTTAAACCTGGATGAAAAATAGGAAATCACCATGAAGAAACTATTAATTATTTCCGCCCTTGCTGCTGTGCCATTACTTACTTGGGGTCAAACAGCCAGCGATTATATAAACAATGCTAAAAAGGCTTACTCGAGTTCAGATTATGAGGAAGCTCGCTTTAATCTACAGAATGCATTGAATGAGATTGATAAGCTTATTGCCAAAGAGATCCTTAATTCCCTTCCTACAAAACTGGGAGAGCTCGCATACATACCTGAGAATGACGCCAGCACGGGTACCGGGTCCATGGTCCTCGGACTGTATGTGAACAGGTACTATGGGAAAGAGGATGGAAAAAATGCTGAGATTTCCATTGCAGATAATTCACCTCTTATGGGCATGGTCAGTACCTTCCTTAACAACCCCATGTTATCTGGGATTGCAGGGATGGCTTCCGACCAAAAGGTGGTTAAGGTTGATGGATACAAGGGGATGCTTCAATTAAATGAAGAAGATGGAACATATAGTCTGATGGTCCCTTTCGGCGACAGCCTTTTCTCTCTACAGTCCAATATCACCGAAGAGTCCGAGATTATGGGTATGGCAAACCAGGTGAGTATTAGTAAGATTGTATCGATCGTTGATTGATTAACTAACAACTAACAGCTAACAGTTAGATGGGTAGATGGGTAGATGGGTAGATGGGTAGATGGGTAGATGGGTAGATGGGTAGATGGGTAGATGGGTAGATGGGTAGATGGGTAGATGGGTAGATGGGTAGATGGGTAGATGGTGATAGGTGATAGGTAGTAATTTCTAGATTCAATCAATTGTTACATATCAAAAGTAGCTTCAACGCTTACGCCTTTTCCTTATCTTTGGGTCATGTTTACAGGAATCATTGAAACTGTAGGAAAAATCTCCGGGATACGAAGTGAAGGGACCAATGTTCACTTCACGATTCATAGCGATATATCCAATGAACTTAAAGTAGATCAGAGTATCAGTCATGATGGGATATGTCTGACTGTTGTGGAACTTGGTCCTGACTGTCATATTGTAACTGCCGTAAATGAGACATTGGAAAAAACGGCTTTGGGGGATTACAAAACCGGGAATAAAGTTAATCTGGAGAGGTCAATGCTTAATAACGGGCGATTCGACGGACATATCGTCCAGGGTCACGTGGATATGGTGGGAGTGGTTTCAAAGCTCGAAGACCAGGACGGAAGCTGGCTCTTCCGTATCGAACACGGTGAGTCTGAACACCTGGTGGTGGAAAAGGGATCCATTACGGTTAATGGAATCAGTTTGACCTGCTTTGATGTGACGGATTCAGGATTTTCGGTAGCAATTATCCCTTATACCTACGAGCACACTAATCTCCATGACCTGTCAGTGGGAGACAAGGTGAACCTGGAGTTTGATATTATCGGGAAGTATGTGAAGAGGCTGGTACAGTAGTCGGTGGTCGGTGGTCGGTGGTCGGTGGTCAGTAGTCAGTAGTCAGTAGTCAGTAGTCAGTAGTCAGTAGTCAGTGGTCGGTGGAAACGCTTTCGATTATAAATAATATTATTCT